>JAZLHQ010000196.1:0-10600 GCA_045616925.1 Eubacteriales bacterium
AGCCCGCTTGGCCTCCGACTTCGTCAAAGGCGTCCGTCGTCAGCGTCGATATCAACAGCGGGCTCGATGCCGGAAACGGCATCGGAAAAATCGCCGTCAGAAGCGATCTGACGCTCGCGGTCGAATATCTGAAGCCGGGACATTTTCTGAACGACGCAAAAGATTTCATCCGAGAAGTGCGTCCGGTCGAGGTCGGCATCCGCTCGTCGGAGCAGCCGAAGATCTGGCGCAGTCACCTTGATAAAGCTGATTTCGAGGGATTTTTCGGACAGAGAGCGCAGAATTCGCACAAGGGAACGTACGGCTACGTCACGATTTTCGGCGGCTGCACGCGCTATACGGGCGCCGTGAAGCTTTCGAATCTCGCAGCCGCCGCGATGCGATCCGGCGCGGGCGTCGTCAGACTCGCGGCGCCGGCTTCGCTTTCGCAATCGATCGCGCCTTATCTGCTCGAAAGCACGTTTCTGCCCGTTCCCGACGAGAACGGCACGGCGCTTTTCGACGAAAAGACGCTGAACGAAGCGCTTCACAACACGTCGTGCCTTGCCGTCGGCATGGGCTGGGGCGTCGGGATCGGCGACCATTACGAAAAAATCCTTTCGCGCTTCCTTTCCGAAGCGGGGCTCAGACTCATTATCGACGCGGACGCGCTCAACGCGCTCGCAAAGGGCGATCTTCAGCTTCTGAAAACCGCAGAGGCGGACGTTCTGCTGACGCCGCACGTCGGCGAGCTTGCCCGTCTTACGGGCAAAACGGGCCGCGAAATCCTCGAGAATCCGATGAAATGCGCGGAAGATTTCGCAAAGGAATACGGCGTCACGGTCCTTCTGAAGGGACCGTCGACGATCGTCACGAACGGATGTCAGACGGCGATCGTGTCGTCCGGCTCGTCCGGGATGGCGACCGCCGGATCGGGAGACGTTCTGTCGGGCGTCCTCTGCGGACTCCTCGGCAGCCGCGATCTGACGGTATGGAATGTCGCCGCGGGCGCGTATCTCACGGGGATCGCCGGCGAGATCGCCGAAGACAGGGTCGGCGCGACCTCGATGATCGCTTCCGATACCGTATCGGCGTTGCCGATCGCAATAAGTCTTCTGACAAAAACGGATGAATAATCCTGAAAATCGCAAAAAAATTCAACAAAAATCTTGACATACGGCGCAAATCGTAGTAAAATAGCACTATCTTTTTTTGGAGGACGGTTATGGGTGTAATCACGGACGTATTCGGCAGCAACGTATTCAGCGATGCTGTGATGAAAGAGCGCCTGCCGAAGGATACTTACGAAGCACTGAAGAAAACGATTTCAGAGGGCAAGGAACTGGATCTCAATATTGCGAACGCCGTCGCCTCGGCGATGATGGAATGGGCGCTCGAAAAGGGCTGCACGCACTATACGCATTGGTTCCAGCCGCTGACGGGTATCACCGCGGAAAAACACGATTCCTTCCTGCAGATCACCGAAAGCGGTGAGGCGATCGAGAAATTCTCCGGAAAATCGCTCATCAAGGGCGAGCCGGACGCCTCTTCGTTCCCGTCGGGCGGTATCCGCGCCACCTTCGAGGCGCGCGGCTACACGGCGTGGGACCCCACCTCGTTCGCGTTCATCAAGGACGACACGCTCTGCATTCCGACCGCCTTCTGCTCCTACACGGGCGAAGTGCTCGACAAAAAAACGCCGCTTCTGCGCTCGATGGAGGCGATCTCCGTCCAGGCGGTGAAGCTTCTGCATCTCTGCGGCAACGAGGCGACCCGCGTCATCACGACCGCGGGACCCGAGCAGGAATATTTCATCATCAAGAAGGAAACGTTTGAAAAGCGCCGCGACCTCGTCTTCACGGGCAGAACGCTCTTCGGCGCGAAGCCGCCGAAGGGGCAGGAGCTTGAAGATCAGTATTTCGCGACGATCCGCCCCGAAGTCAAGGCGTTCATGTCGGATCTGAACCGCGAACTCTGGGCGCTCGGCATCTACGCGACGACCGAACACAACGAAACCGCGCCCAGCCAGCACGAGCTCGCGCCCATCTTTACGAACGTCAACCTCTCCACCGACCACAACCAACTGATCATGGAGAATATGAAGAAGATCGCCTTAAGACACGGTCTCGTCTGCCTTCTCAACGAAAAGCCCTTCGCGGGCGTGAACGGCTCCGGAAAGCACAACAACTGGTCGATGGCGACGAACCTCGGCGAGAATCTTCTGCGCCCCGGCAAGGATCCTTACCACAACACGCAGTTCCTTCTGTTCCTGTCCGCCGCGATCCGCGCCGTTGACGAATATCAGGATCTTCTGAGAATTTCGGCGGCGTCCGCGATGAACGACAACCGCCTCGGCGGCAACGAAGCGCCGCCCGCGATCGTCTCGATGTACCTCGGAGACGATCTGACCGCCGTTCTCGACGCGATCGTCACGGGCAAGAAATTCTCCGACCTCGCGCGTCCGAAAATGCAAACGGGCGTCAGCGCGATCCCCGAGTTCTCGAAGGATACGACCGACCGCAACAGAACGTCTCCGTTCGCCTTCACGGGCAACAAGTTCGAGTTCCGTATGGTCGGCTCGAGCCAGAGCATCGCGGACCCGAACATCGTGCTCAACACGATCATGGCGGAGGTCATCAGCGATTTCGTCAAAAAACTTGAAAACAAGCCGGATTTCGAACGCGCGGCGCGCGCTCTCATCCGCAAAACCGTCAAGGAACACGCGCGCATCATCTTCAACGGCAACGGCTACGCGCCCGAATGGGTCGAGGAAGCGAAGCGCCGCGGACTTTCCAATCTGAAAACGACGCCGGACGCGGTCGCGCATCTCTGCGACGAAAAGAATCTAAAGGTCTTTGCAAAGCACAAGGTCTACACCGAGGTCGAACTCAAGAGTCTTGCCGAAGTCATGCTCGAGGAGTATGCGCAGATCAAGCAGATCGAGGTCAGAACGATGCTCGGCATGGCGAAAACGCAGATCCTGCCCGCCTGCCTTGCTTACGAAAAGGAACTTTCCGAACTCATCTCCTATAAAAAGTCCTCCGGAATCGGAGATCCTTCCACGGAAGCGGATCTTCTTTCCCGCATCGAAGCGCTCACGAACGAATTCTACAACGCTATCAACGCGCTCGAAAAGGCGCAGGAGGGCATCCTTCCGATCAAGGATACCACCGCCGAAGCGAATTACATCCGCGACGCGATCCTGCCCGCGATGGACGCGGTCAGAGCGCCCGCGGACAAGCTCGAACGGCTCGTCGCGAAGAAATACTGGCCGTTCCCGACCTACGGCGACATTCTGTTCTATTGATTTTTAAAAAAAATGGAAAAATCCCTTTCCGAAGGTATCTTCGGAAAGTGATTTCTTGTTTTATTTGATTTCGACGCCGTAGCAGGCAAGCAACGGCATTCCGTCCGCGTCGCGCGCGGGGAATGCCGACGGACGCGAGCGCCACGCGTAGTGAAAACGCGCGTTTTCGCCGAAGGGACGTTCGGTCTCGACGATGAGACAGTCGGGACCGGGTACGGCACGCAGACATTCGATCAGCCCGTTTTCGTCCTCGACGTTCATTCCGAGAGGATAGCCGTCCATCGCGATGACCCTGTGACCGGGCGTCAGATTGACTTTTACGTGCGTATCGTCCGCTTTTTCGGCGGAAAGGACCATCGCGGCGGTTTGTCCGTTTTTGTGATAGATCTCCGCGAGCGCAAGATTTGCGAGCCGCTCACCGATCGTGACGTTCGCCGACGACGAATCGTGGATGCCGTCCGAGACGGGGAGATCGAGAGAGGGGATCACGTAAACGTCGGGGATCGTCAGGGCGGCGAGACGCTGCGCGTTTCGCACGATGCCGTAATTGCGGTCGAGCTTTTCGCTTTCTTTGACGTGGCGGTTGAGCTGCACCGTGAGGATCGGGAAATCGCCGTAATCCGCGCGGAATTGCGTGACGATATGCGTAAAATGATTGAGATAGGTGTCGGCGAGGTCGTCGAGCGCCTCGGAGCAGCCCTGAAACCAGATCATTCCGCGAAAGGCGCCGGCGTCCTTGACGTACGCGCGCATACGGGTATAGAATTTGCCGTTTTCATTGAGATCCCACTGGGAGAGAGACGACGCGCCGACCGCAGCCGGAACGAGTCCGACCGGAACGCCGAGCGAATTTGAAAGCCGTCTTGCGAACGAGAGGGCGGGGGACGTGCCCGTGTGATCTTCGGCGTAGCCGTAGGGACTGTCGAGGGAATCGCCGAGCGGGTGCGAAGCGATCGCCCACTCTCCCGCGCGCGTGAAGGCGTGTACGCCGAGCGCGGGCGGATCAAAAGCGTTGTCTCTGCCGTAGCCCGTCATATTGCTTTGCCCCGCCATGACGTAAATATCGCCGACACCGACGTGGTACGCGCAGTCGACCTTGTTGCTCCGCTCGGGACTTCTGTCGATCGTCTTATGCGACGCCTCCACGC
This sequence comes from Eubacteriales bacterium, assembly GCA_045616925.1. Classification (GTDB taxonomy): domain Bacteria; phylum Bacillota; class Clostridia; order Oscillospirales; family CAG-272; genus JAZLHQ01. The sequence continues at coordinate 4,435 of JAZLHQ010000196.1, forward strand.
GGTAAAGTCCGCCTTCGGGGAGGCACAGATCCGTCGACCACGCGGTCCAGCCGCCGCTGCGCTCAAGTTTACATTCCCGCCACGGGATGACCGTCAGATTGTCGTTCTCGCGCACGACGCGCACGATGATCTGATCGTCATCGTTAAGTTCTCCCGCGACCTTGCCTTCGTAACGGAAGTCGGCAAAGCCGTCTTTATTCCGCTGTATGATCTGAAAATTCTGCAGATTGCTTCGTTTCATGACCGTTTCCTTCGTTTTTTCTTTATTATAAACCCGAAAGCGCGGATTGTCAATCTTTTGCGCAAAAAAACGGAACTGCGTAAGCAGTTCCGTTTTTGTTTGGCAAATTACTTGCCGCGCTTGACGTACGTCGTGTGCAGAAGCTCGTGAGCCTTGTGGCTGTTCGGAGCGCCGAGGAACGTATCGTACAGTTCCTTGACTGCAGGGTTCTCGTGGGAGTTACGAAGCTCCGAAGAAGCGTCTGCGTTGTAAAGGACTGCAGCTCTCAGAGCGCGGACGTCTACCTTGCTGCGGGTCGTAGCGTCTACGATCGGCTGGCCGCCGCCGTTGACACATCCGCCGGGGCAGCACATGATCTCGATGAAGTCGTACTTCTTCTCGCCTGCCTTGACGGCGTCGAGCAGATTAGCGGCATTCTTGAGACCGGATGCGACTGCGACGTTGACGGTCACGCCTGCGATGGTGTAGGAAGCTTCCTTCCAACCCTCGGTGCCGCGCACGTCGGTGAATTCGAGTTTTTCTGCGTTCTTGCCGGTCAGAGCGAAGACTGCGGTACGAAGAGCCGCTTCCATAACGCCGCCGGTAGCGCCGAAGATGACGCCTGCGCCGGTCTTGATGCCGAGGGGTGCGTCATACTTTTCTTCGGGCAGAGAAGCCCAGTCGATGCCCGCAATGCGGATCATACGAGCGAGCTCACGGGTGGTCAGAGCGATGTCGACGTCAGCGACGCCTGCGGCGTTCTCGTCGGCACGGCCGATCTCGAACTTCTTCGCGGTGCAGGGCATAACGGAGACGGAGACGATATCCTTGGGATCCCAACCCATCTTCTCGGCGTAGTAGGTCTTGAGGACCGCGCCGAACATCTGCTGAGGAGACTTGCAGGTGGAGAGGTTATCCGTCATTTCGGGATAGTAGTGCTCGCAGAACTTGACCCATCCGGGAGAGCAGGAGGTGATCAGCGGGAGCTTGCCGCCCTTCGTGAAGCGGGTAAGGAATTCGGTAGCCTCTTCCATAATGGTGAGGTCAGCCGTGAAGTCGGTCGAGAAGACGTTTGCAAAGCCGAGACGGCGCATAGCTGCGACCATCTTGCCCTCGCCGTCGGTTCCGATCGGTGCGCCGAATTCTTCTGCGATGCCGGTACGGACGGAAGGAGCTGCCTGGATCACGACGTGCTTGGAGGGATCTGCGAGAGCCGCGAAGACCTTAGCGGTATCGTCGACTTCGTGCAGAGCGCCGGTCGGGCACGCCTCGATGCACTGACCGCAGTTGACGCAGGTCGTGGATGCGAGGGGAGTTTCGTAGACGCAGGAGATCTGGGTATCGAATCCGCGGTTGTTGGCGCCGATCACGCCGATGCCCTGGACCTTGGTGCAGACTGCGGTGCAGCGACGGCAGAGAATGCACTTGCTGTTGTCGCGAACGATCGAAACGGAGGAGTTGTCAAGCTTCGTTTCGGTCTTTGCGCCGGAGAAGTAGTCCTCGTCAACGCCGTATTCAACGCAGAGCTTCTGCAGCTCGCAGTTGGTGGAACGCACGCAGGAGAGGCACTTCTTGTTGTGGTTGGAGAGAAGGAGCTGGAGGTTCATCTTACGCATTTCGCGGATCTTCGGGGTGTTCGTGAAGATCTCGGTGCCCTCGCGCTCGATCGGATATACGCAGGCGGTGACGGGTCCTCTTGCGCCCTTGACTTCAACGAGGCAGAGACGGCATGCGCCGATCTCGTTGATGTCCTTGAGGTAGCAGAGGGTGGGGATGTCGATATTCGCCATTCTTGCAGCTTCGAGAACCGTGGTTCCGTAGGGGACCTGGAAGTCGCTGCCGTTGATCTTGATATTCAGCATTTTAGTTTCCATGTTTTTTTCCTCCTTAGCCCTTGGAAATGGCGTTGAACTTACAGTTGCTCATGCAGACGCCGCACTTGATCCACTTGGAGGTGTCGATCTTGCAGGATGCGAGCTTGTGGCCGGGAGCAACGTAGTCGGTTCTGGTGATGGCGTTGACAGGGCAGTTCTTCATGCAGAGACCGCAGCCGATGCACTTGTCCTGATCGATCGTGTACTGCAGGAGCGACTTGCAGACGCCTGCGGGGCACTTCTTATCGACGACGTGTGCAATGTACTCGTCACGGAAGAACTTGAGAGTCGAGAGGACGGGGTTCGGAGCCGTCTGACCGAGGCCGCAGAGGGATGCGGACTTGACGTAGTTCGCAAGCTCTTCGAGACGGTCGATGTCTTCGAGCGTTCCCTTGCCCGCGATGATCTTGTCGAGGATCTCGAGCATACGCTTCGTACCGACGCGGCAGGGCGTGCACTTACCGCAGGATTCGTCGACGGTGAAGTCGAGGAAGAAGCGGGCGATATCGACCATGCAGGTATCCTCGTCCATGACGATCATACCGCCGGAACCGATGATGCAGCCGATCGCTGCGAGGCTCTCGTAGTCAACGGGCGTATCGATGTGGGAAGCGGGGATGCATCCGCCGGAAGGACCGCCGGTCTGCACTGCCTTGAACTTCTTGCCGTTCGGGATGCCGCCGCCGATCTCTTCGATGATCTCGCGCAGAGGCGTGCCCATCGGGACTTCGACGAGGCCGGTGTTCTTGATCTTGCCGCCGAGTGCGAAGACCTTCGTACCGGTGGACTTGCCTGCACCCATGGATGCGAACCAGTCAGCGCCGTTCAGAATGATCTGGCAGACGTTTGCGGAGGTTTCGAGGTTGTTCAGGATCGAAGGCTTCTGGAACAGACCCTTGACAGCGGGGAACGGAGGACGGGGACGCGGCTCGCCGCGCTTACCCTCGATGGAGGTCATCAGAGCGGTCTCCTCGCCGCAGACGAACGCGCCTGCACCGAAGCGAAGCTTGATGTCGAATGAAAAGCCGGTACCGAAAATGTTGTTGCCGAGCAGGCCGTACTTGTGAGCCTGGTCGATAGCGATCTGGAGGCGCTTGATGGCGATCGGGTACTCTGCGCGAACGTAGATGTAACCTTCGTCGGATCCGATTGCGTAGCCGGCGATAGCCATTGCTTCAAGCACTGCGTGGGGGTCGCCCTCGAGGACGGATCTGTCCATGAACGCGCCGGGGTCGCCCTCGTCGGCGTTGCAGCAGACGTACTTCTTGCCCTTGGGCTGGTTAGCGGCGAACTGCCACTTCGTGCCGGTCGGGAAGCCTGCGCCGCCTCTGCCGCGCAGTCCGGACTTCGTCATAACGTCGATGACTTCCTGGGAGGTCATCTCGGTCAGGACCTTGCCGAGTGCCTTGTAACCGTCTCTTGCGATGTACTCTTCGATGTTTTCGGGGTCGATGACGCCGCAGTTACGGAGCGCGATGCGCTTCTGTGCCTTGTAGAAGGCGGTATCGTCGAGGGAGTTCTTGACCTTCGTGTCGACGTTTTCTTTCTTTACATAGGTGATCGTGTATTCCTCAACGACCTTGCCGCCGATGATGTGCTCTTCGAGAACCTTCTTGGCCTTGTCGGCGTCCATCTTGACGTAGGTGACCTTTTCCTTGCCTGCTTCGAAGACTTCGACAACGGGCTCGAACTGGCAAACGCCGATGCATCCGGTCTGGGAAACGGTAACTTTATCGGAAAGACCTTCCGCCTTGACGCCTTCGACGAACGCGTCCATAACGGGACGTGCGCCTGCGGCGATTCCGCAGGTCGCGAGACCGACGACGATGCGCTTCTCGCCGCTGTCTGCTTTCAGGACGGTCTTCTCCTGCATACTTTCTCTGATCTTTGCAAGTTCTGCCAAAGATTTCATAATATGTTTCTCTCCTTATCTGTTATATTTGAACGTCAATCCATGTATTTTGCGAGAATGGCATCAACGTCCTTGGCTTCCAGACGGCCGAAAACCTCGCCGTTGACGGTGAAGACGGGAGCAAGTCCGCACGCACCGATGCAGCGGGTGGCTTCCAGAGAGTACTTTCCGTCGGGAGAAGTAGCGCCGGGAGCGACGTTCAGAACCTTCTCGATTCTCTCAATGATGGCTCCGCTGCCCTTGACGTAGCAAGCGGTTCCGAGGCAAACCGCAACGGCGACCTTGCCCTTCGGATTCAGCTGGAACTGAGAATAGAAGGTAGCGATTCCGTAGATTTCCTCGAGAGGAGTGTTCGTTTTCTCGGCAATAATGCGCATAACCTCGATCGGCAGGTATCCGTAGATCTCCTGTGCCTCCTGCAGGATAGGCATCATTTTGCCGGGGGTTCCTTCGTATTTCCCGATAACTTCAAGAAGTTTGGCTTCCTGCTCGGGCGTACCCTGGAACGTGACAGTAGTGAGTTTCTTTTTCATTCCGGTTAAACCTCCAAATAATTTTATCATTATCTGATAATTCATAACATTATACACTATTTCCGACAAAATGTCCATAGTTTTGAGAAATTTTTATCAATTATTTTTCAATTTCGAAAAGAAATTCAGAAAATTCGATTTTTTGAAAAATATTTTACAAATCTTTCCGAAAATACAAAAAAATTCGGAAGCAACACAAATTGCTTCCGAATTTTCCATTCGTTTGCGGATTATTCGCTTACGTAGGGCAGAAGAGCCATCGTGCGTGCACGCTTGATGGCGACCGCAAGCTCGCGCTGATGCATAGCGCAGGTGCCGGTGACGCGTCTCGGCAGGATCTTTGCTCTTTCAGAGATGAACTTGCGCAGCTTGCCTGCGTCCTTGTAATCAATGAAAGCGACCTTGTCAGCGCAGAACTGGCAGACCTTCTTTTTCTTGTGGTTCAGATAGTTATTCTGACGGTAAGGCTTTGCGGAGGCTGCAGCGGGAGCTGCTTCCTCAGTTGCGGGAGCCTGAACTTCCTTCTCGTTATCCATTTGATAACCTCCTTTTTAAGTGGAAACGCGATCAGAACGGCAGATCGTCGTCGTTCGACATTTCCTCGAATTTGGGTACGGCGTTTCCTTCAGCGGGAGCCGCGCCGTAGTTTTCGGGCACGTAGCCCGCAGCGGCGGGTCTGGACGCGCCGCTCTCGTTCTTGGAGTCAACGAAGTTGACTTCATCTGCCACCACCTCGGTGGCGTAACGCTTCTGATTCTGATTGTCGATCCAGGAGCGCGTCTGGAGAGATCCGACGACGCAGATGCTGGATCCTTTGTGGAAATAGCGGTTGACGAACTCCGCGGTTTGACGCCATGCGACGACGTTGATGAAATCGGCGTTCTGCTGCTCACCGGAGCTGCGGCGGTTGACCGCGACGGTGAACGTAGTGACGGGGACTTCGTTCTGCGTTTTGCGAAGTTCCGGATCCTGCGTGATACGGCCGCCCAGAATCACTTTGTTGAAATTGAAGTTAGCCATATTTGCTCATCCTTTCTTTCCGTTTGTTGGTTTCGTTTACGCCTGTTTAGCGACAACGATGGAACGCATGATGCCGTCCGTGATGTTGAAGATACGTTCAAGCTCGAGCGTGAACTCGGGAACGGACGTAAAATCAACGAGAACGTAGTAACCCTCGTTCATATCGTTGATCGGGTAAGCCAGTTTTCTGTTGCCCTGCTCGTTGACGTTGACGATCGTGCCGTTGGCAGCGATCAGAGCAGTGAACTTCTCAACAGTGGCTTTGACCTGATCCTCGCCCTTGGAAGAGTCGACGATGAACATGGTTTCGTATGCCTTGACGTTGTTTTCCATTCTTTACACCTCCCTATGGTCTTAAGACCGCCGTTGGCGGCGGTAAGGAGAATTTACGGACCTTCCGTAATCTCAGTTCGTCCATTATACAACTTGCCGGACGTTTTGTCAAGCGTTTTTGCGTATTTTTTTACGAATTCGCGCAAAGAGTCCCGCGGCGGCGAAGGCCGCTGGGGTTTAGGTCGTTTTCTTATGCCTCGGGTTTGTAGCCCGCGACGTCCTTGGCGCCGTAGCCTTCCGAGAAGTTGATGTTGAGTCCCTTGATCGCGGTCTC
>JAZLHQ010000197.1:0-15203 GCA_045616925.1 Eubacteriales bacterium
GGGCAGCGCAGATTGCACCCGCCGGTGAAGATGGTGCAGGCGACCTTGCCGGGATAATCGAGCAGCGTCATTTTCTGAAAGCCGTAAAATTTCATATTGATCTCCAAAATTTTATTCCCCTATATTCTATACCAATTCGAAAGAAAAGTCAACGGATTCCGGAAAATTCGCGCGGGCGTCTTGCAATTTTATGAAAAAAGAGTATAATAGGCATATCAAAGGACAGGTAACGAAAATGATCGAAATCGAAAACAAAAAATACCGCGTGATGGACGCCCATACGCACATATATCCCGAGCGCATCGCGGAACGCGCCGTAGACGCGCTCGGCAAATTCTACGATTTCGTTCCCGAAGGGGACGGAACGTACGGCGATCTTCTCAAACAGGGAGCAGACGGATTTATCCTGCTTTGCGTCGCGACGAACCCGGGACAGGTCACGAAGGTCAACGATTACGTCGCAGAAAAACTGACGGAAGCACGCCGAAACGGCATCGAAGCGCACGCGTTCGCGGGGATCCATCAGGACTTTGCCGATAAGACCGCCGAGCTTGAAAGGTGCAGACGCCTCGGATTCGAGGGCGTCAAGATCCACCCCGATATTCAGGGCGTACATATCACCGACCCGCGTTTTTGTGAGGTTTACGAGTGGCTGAACGACCGGAAAATGGCGATCACGTTCCACGTCGGAGACGATCGTCCCGAATATCCGTTTTCCAAACCCGCCGAGGTTCTCATAATCGCCGAAAAGTATCCCGATCTGAGGATCTGCGCGTCGCACATGGGCGGATATAAAGAAGACGACCGCTCGTGCGCGCTCCTTGCGGGCGTTCCGAACGTGTTCGTCGATATTTCAAGCTCGCTCTGGCACATGACGCCCGAACGCGCGGAATACCTCGTCCGTCTTTTCGGCGATGACAAGGTGATGTTCGGCACGGATTATCCCGTCAAGCGTATGGAAGGGGAACTTGAACGCTTTGAAAAGCTTCGGCTGCCGTCCTCATCTCTGCAAAAAATCTTCTGGGATAACGCGCAGCGCTTCCTGAAAGGGTAATAAAAGGGTAATAAAAAACGGTCCGTTCGGATGAACGGACCGTTTTTTATTTGCCAAATCAGATGTAAGCCTTGAGAGCTTCGGGAAGATCCTCGAGAGCGATGGAAGACGTCATCACGATGTTGATATTTGCTTTTTCGGAAAACTTGCCGATCGACTGAACGAATTCGGTAAAGGTCGCCATATCGCACGCGCAGATCTTATAAGCGCCGTCTACGAAGAGATCGGTGATATCGCTGTTGCTCGCGAAGATGCCGCACATAAATCCGTAAAGACCGCTCGCGTCGGTGATGCCGAATTCATCCGTATCAATCAAGCGAACCTGATACTTGATCTCGTGGATGAGTTTGGTGCCTTTTTCGATGCAGACAACGGAGCCTTGGGATCTGTCTCCCGCCTCGTTCGCCATGCTGATCAGGGTTTTGGTCTTTCCGGAACCTTTCAGTCCGACAATCAGTTTAAGCATATTGAAACCTCCTGCTTGCTTTTGATGGTATTATACAACAATTCCGATCAAAAATCAAGACGTATTTGGAAAAATAGGAAAATTTTTTGCGAATTTACAGTTGATTAAAATTTGCGGGCTTCGAGTTCGCGGCGGCGCTTCTCATTTGCCTCGCCGGGCTTGCCGAGAAGTGCGAACATATTGTTCTTGTATTCCTCAACGCCGGGCTGGTTGAACGGGTTGACCTTCAGCATATAGCCGGAGATCGCGCAGGCGAGTTCGAAGAAATATACGAAGTAACCGAATTCGTAAGCGCCGCGTCTTTCGAGAGAAAGAACGATGTTCGGCGTCTTACCGTCGGTATGAGCGATTGCGGTCGCCTCGAACGCTTTTCTGCAGACCTCGTGCATATCCTTGTCGGCGACGAAGTTGAGTCCGTCGGAGTTCGATGCGTCGTAAGGGATCTTGACGCTGTCGGAGGAGTTCTGAAGGTCGATGACCGTCTCGAACATGCAGCGGCTGCCTTGCTGGATGAACTGACCGAGGGAGTGCAGGTCGGTCGTAAAGGAAACGGAGTCGGGAAGAAGACCCTTGCCGTCCTTGCCTTCGGATTCACCGAAGAGCTGCTTCCACCATTCTGCCGCCATATTGAGCGAGCTTTCGTAGGAAACGAAGATCTCGACCGCCTTGCCTTTTCTGTAAAGCACGTTTCTGAGAGCTGCGTACTTGTAGCAGTCGTTCTTTTCGATGTCCGTATCCGTGTAGGTCGCGCGCGCGTCCGCTGCACCTTTCATCATCTTGTCGATGTCGATACCTGCGACCGCGATCGGAAGAAGACCGACTGCCGTCAGAACGGAATAGCGGCCTCCGACGTCGTCGGGAACGACGAACGTTTCGTAGCCTTCGGCGTCTGCGAGTTCCTTCAGTTTGCCGCGTGCCTTGTCGGTCGTGCAGAAGATGCGCTCTTTGGCGCCTTCTTTGCCGTACTTTTCTTCAAGCAGACCTCTGAAGATACGGAAAGCGATCGCGGGTTCGGTCGTCGTACCGGATTTGGAGATGACGTTGATGCAGACGTCCTTGCCTTCGCAGATCTTGAGAAGCTCCGCCATATTGGAAGCGGAAAGATCGTTGCCGGAAAAGTAGATCTCGGGAGTATCCTTGCAAAGGCTGTTGTAGCGTGCGCTCGTGCAGAATTCGATCGCGGCGCGTGCGCCGAGGTAGGATCCGCCGATACCGATCGCGATGAAAACGTCGCAGGTCTTCTGGATCTTTGCCGCGGCCTTCTTGATGCGCGCGAATTCTTCCTTATCGTAGTTGACGGGAAGATCGAGCCAGCCGAGGAAGTCACTGCCTTCGCCGTTTCTCGAATAGAGAACTTCGCTCGCCGCTTTAACGTCGGGCGCGATCTTTTTGAGATCGTCTTCGGAAACGAATCCCTTTAAGTATTTGTCATCGAGTTTCAAAACCATAATCGTAAACCTCCGAATAAATTAAACATCAGTATTTTACAACATATTTCGATTTTTTGCAATAGGTTTTCTCAATTCAGTAAATATTTTTTCAGCGCGAGAAGGAATATATCGGAAAGCCGCGCCTTTTCGGCTGATTCTTCGGAAACAATCTCCGAAGAACCGATTTCTTTTCCGTCAAGATAATAGGTGACGGTCCCGACGACGTCGCCCGCCGAGACCGGCGCCTTCAGATCGTTTGACAGCGTGATCTTCGGTTCGATTTCGTTTTTGCCTTTTCGGCAGACGAAATCAAAAGAAGGATAGGAACACGAAACGCTCTTGGTCATACTGCCTTTGACGTCTTCGGTGATCCTGTCGTTTCCGGGGATCCTGACGCAGCTGTAATTGGCGAAACCGTAATCGAAAAGCTGCTTGGCGGTCTCGTTGCGCGCGTTCCGCGTGGACGATCCCATCACGACGGCGATGAGGAGCATACCGTCCCGTTCTGCGCTCGCGCTGACGCAGAATCCCGCTTTCGAGGTAGATCCGGTCTTGAGACCGTTTGCGCCGGGATAGAAGCGTACGAGTCGGTTGGTATTCGACAGCGTGAACGCGCCGTTTCGGACGCTGTCCTGCCAGGTGGAAGAGTATTTCAGAATCGCCGGATGCGAAACGATCAGTTCTCTCGATACGATCGCGATATCACGCGCACTGATGAGATGATCGCTCGTTGTGTCGTCGAGACCGTTCGTATTGACGAAATGCGTGTGATTCATTCCGAGTTCACCCGCGCGCTCGTTCATACGGGCGACGAACGCGTCTTCGCTCCCGAGGACGAATTCCGCGAGTGCGAGCGCCGCGTCGTTTGCCGACGCGATGACGACGGATTTCAGAAGATCCTCGACGCTCATCTGCTCTCCGACTTTCAGAAAGATCTGCGATCCGCCCATAGAAGCTGAGCGCTCGCTGACCGTCACGACGTCCGAAAGCGCGATTTTTCCGTCATCGAGCGCTTCCATGATCAGAAGCAGCGTCATCACCTTCGTGACGGACGCGGGCGGAAGCGCCTCGTCGGCGTTGTCTTCGTAGAGGATCGTGCCCGTGCGCGCCTCCATCAAAAGAACGCTTTTGGCGTCGAAAGCGAATTTCGGCGCTTCGGCGAGCAGAGAAGCGTGATTTTCGGCGGCGAGCTCGCCAAGTCCGGGAGACAACTCCGCAAAAGCGGGAACGCCGCCCGAAACGAGCAGGGAAACGAGCAGCAAAACACTGATGGATTTACAGACGAAACGAAAAAAATAACGCATGGCATCCTCCGCAGTTTTTTAGTAAAAACTATGCAAATCCGGAGAATACTATGCGTTATCGGGATCATAACTCGCCGTATTTTTCGAGTTCTTCGTAAATTTCGAGCGTGCGTGTTTCGTGTACTTCCTTTTCTTCGTAAAGCTCGGACAGTCGGACGTGATCGGTCGCCGCGGGACCGTTTTCCTCGGCTTCGATTTCGGCCAGCCGCTTTTCGATATCGTCAAGTTCCTTCTTCAAACGGCGGATCGCGCTCTCCTGCTTTCTCTTTTGCTGCGCTTCGCTCTTGGCGGCGAGGTACTGCGCTTTGTTTTCGGAGATCGGCTTTTCCGGGGCGGCCGCGTTGTCCGTCGGATCCGTCCGGTTTTCGCAGAAAGAAAGATACTGTTCGTACGTTCCCATAAAATCGAGGGGGCCGCTCTTTTCAAAGGCAAGAATACGCGTCGCGAGTTTTTTGATGAAATAGCGGTCGTGGGAGACGGCGACGATCGTTCCGTCGAAACGCGCGAGCGCTTCTTCAAGCACTTCGCGGGACGCGATGTCGAGGTGGTTGGTCGGCTCGTCGAGGATCAGCAGGTTGACTTTGGAAAGCATAAGCTTCGCGAGCGTCAGCCGCGCCTTTTCGCCGCCGCTGAGAAGCGAAACGGTTTTGAATATGTCGTCTCCCTTGAAAAGAAAGAGCGCGAGGGTCGAGCGTATTTCGGTCTGCGTGAGAGTCGGATAGGCGTTCCAAAGTTCGTCGAGAACGCTCAGATCGTCGTGCAGATTCTGGTTTTCCTGATCGTAGTAGCCGATGCGGACGTTGTAGCCGTATTCGTAAACGCCGCGGTCGGGAAGGACGGTTCTGTTGAGGATTTTCAGAAGCGTCGACTTGCCGCAGCCGTTCATACCGGTGATGATGAGGTGATCGCGCTTCTTGAGTTCAAACGAAAGGTTTTCAAAGAGCGGCTTCCCGGGATACGCTTTTGATAATCTGCGCACGGACAGAACGTCGTTTCCGGATTCCTCGGCTTCACTGAACGTGAAGCGGATGTTTTCGGGCAGCTTTTCGGGCGCCTCGATCCGCTCCATTTTCGCAAGCTGCTTTTCGCGGCTTTCGGCGGCGATGATATTGCGCTCGCGGTTCCAACGGCGCTGCTGCTCGATGTAGGCTTCGATGCGCGCGATCTCCTTCTGCTGCGATTTGTACTGATGCGCCTGGATCTCGCGGTCGCGCTTCTTCTGCTCGGCGTAGGCGTCGTAATTGCCGTTATAGAGCTTCGCGTGCGTGTTTTCGAGTTCGAGCGTCTTGTTCGTGACGGTCGAGAGAAAATAACGGTCGTGGGAGATCACGAGAAGGGTCTTGTGCATATTGAGCAGATATTTTTCGAGCCACGCGATGCTCTCGATGTCGAGGTGGTTGGTCGGCTCGTCGAGCATGATGATATCGGGCTCCGACAAAAGGATGCGCGCAAGCGCAACGCGCGTTTTCTGCCCGCCGCTCAAAGAGGAGATCCTGACGTCGAAAAACTCTTCTCCGAATCCGAGACTTTTCAGAATGCCTTTCGCGCGGGATCTGAACGTAAGACCGCCGTTTTTCGCGAATTCTTCACTCTGCAGCGCAAGGCGCAGCGACGCTTCGACGTCTCCTTTGTCCGACGCTTTCTGAAGTTCCTCAAGTTGCTTTTCTGCGGCGACGAGGTCGCCGAACGCGAGCAGCATTTCGTCGTAAAGCGTGTTTTCGCTGTCAAAATCGCAGTTCTGCGTGAGATATCCGATCTCCTGCCCGTGCGCGATGAAGACGTTGCCGCTGTCCGATTCCGCCTTGCCCGATATGATTTTGAAGAGCGTCGATTTGCCGGCGCCGTTGACGCCGACGATGCCGACGCGATCGCCGTCCTGCACGGAAAAAGAGACGTCCGAAAGAAGATCCCTGACGCCGAACGACAGATTGATTTTTTCGCAGCTGATACTGATCATAGAATTACCTTAAATTAAATAGAGAATGCCCGCCGGATATCCGGCAGGCATTCAGACGAAAAATCAGAATTCGAGTTTGGATTCAATGAATGCCTTGAGTTCACCGATCGGCATACGGACCTGCTCCATCGTGTCGCGGTCGCGAACGGTCACGCATCCGTCGTTTTCGGAATCGAAATCGTAGGTGATGCAGAAAGGCGTACCGATCTCATCCTCGCGGCGGTAGCGCTTGCCGATAGAGCCCGTGTCGTCGAATTCCACGCTGTAATACTTGGAAAGTTCCGTATAGATGTTCATCGCGCTGTCGGAAAGCTTCTTCGAGAGGGGCAGGATCGCCGCCTTGACGGGAGCGATCGCGGGATGGAAGTGCAGAACGGTTCTGACGTCGTTCTTATCGGCGTCGATGACTTCTTCGTCGTACGCTTCGCAGAGAACGGCAAGCACGCTGCGCTCGACACCGAGGCTCGGCTCGACGACGTACGGGATGTAGTGCTCGTTCTTTTCCTGATCGAAATAGGTAAGATCCTTGCCGGAAACGTTCTGATGCTGGGTCAGGTCGTAATCCGTTCTGTCGGCAACGCCCCAGAGCTCGCCCCAGCCGAACGGGAAGAGGAACTCGAAGTCCGTCGTTGCTTTGGAATAGAAGCAAAGCTCTTCGGGATCGTGGTCACGCAGTCTGAGGTTTTCGTCCTTGAGACCGATCGAAAGCAGGAAGTTGTGGCAGTAGGATCTCCAGTACTGGAACCATTCGAGGTCCGTGCCGGGCTTGCAGAAGAACTCAAGTTCCATCTGCTCAAATTCCCGCACGCGGAAGATGAAGTTGCCGGGCGTGATCTCGTTGCGGAAGGATTTACCGATCTGCGCGATACCGAAAGGCAGTTTTCTGCGGGTCGTGCGCTGAACGTTCGAGAAGTTCGTGAAAATGCCCTGCGCGGTCTCGGGGCGCAGATAGACGGTGTTCTTCGCGTCTTCGGTAACGCCCTGGAAGGTCTTGAACATCAGGTTGAACTGACGGATATCGGTGAAATTGTGCTTGCCGCAGGTCGGGCAGGGGATGTTGTTCTCTTCGATGTAATTCTTCATTTCCTCCTGCGAGAAAGCGTCGATCGGCTTATTGAGCGTAAGACCCTTTTCGGCGCAGAAATCCTCGATCAGTTTGTCCGCGCGGAAGCGCTCGTGGCACTCGCGGCAGTCCATCAGAGGATCGGAAAATCCTGCGAGGTGACCGGATGCGACCCACGTCTGCGGGTTCATCAGAATGGCGGCGTCAAGACCGACGTTATAGGGGTTCTCCTGTACGAATTTCTTCCACCAGGCGCGCTTGACGTTGTTTTTGAGTTCAACGCCGAGAGGACCGTAGTCCCACGTGTTGGCAAGACCTCCGTAGATCTCGGATCCCGGGAAAATGAAGCCGCGGCCCTTGCAGAGAGCAACGACTTTGTCCATCGTCTTTTCGGTGTTCTTCATAAATAATATGCTCCTATATCACTTGAGATTTTTGATTTTGTTTACGGTTTCGGACTTGTTGATCCTGTAATAGTTGCCGCCGGGCAGCTTGTGCAGGGTCGCGACGGTTTCGGCGGAGAACGATTTGTAATTGCGGTAACTGAAGAGAATATCGGCGCTTTCGTTGAAATCTTCAAAGGTCATATCGATGTCGGCGTAGGTCAGCCAGCGATTGACGATATCGCGGAACTGCGCGTAGTACTTCGTCGTCGTGAACGTGCGCTTGAAATAAGCGGTCAGCGTGCTGTTGAGGATCGGGCAGTATTTCAAAGGTATTTCCGTATCGTGGCGCAGCATCGCCGCAAACTGCTTTGCGTCGAGGATCTGTTTGCCGGGCAGAATGACTTTGTTCTGCATATACATCGGATCAACGTAGCGGATCGTTTCGGGAACGTCGACTTCGATACCGTTCAGCGCGTTGATGAGCTGCGAGAAACCGTCCGCGTCGACGATCGCGCAGGAGCGGATGTCAAAGCCGGTATAGGAAGCGCCGACGCCGCAGAAATAACTGCGCGGGATGCGCGGATCGTTCTGGCGGTAGAGATAATAAGCGTAATCGAGCGGGACTTCCGTTCCGGAGACCGTTACGGTGATGTTGCCGCTCATCGTATTGATAACGTACTGCTTCGTCGAAGCGTTGAACTGAAAAGCGCAGAGGTAGCGGATCGTTTGAGCGTACTCGCCGTGGTTCGTTTCAAGCAGGGAATCGAAGGTCTCTCCGTCGAAAACGGGGATGTTGTCGGGATTGCCCGTGTTCTCGGTGATCATGATGAGGAATGAGAACGTACCCTGAACTTTCGGGAGCGCGTAATCGTCGTCGTAGACGACCGGCGTTTCCTCTTCTTCATCGGTCGCCGCTTTTTCGGGATCTTTCATACCGTCTTCCACTTTGTTCATCGTGTAACGGATGCCGAAACAGGCAATCAGAGTGAACACGATGAGAGAAATGCCGAGACCGATCAGAAAATTTTTCCAGAATCTTGCCAAGATTTACGCCTCCTTTTCCGCATATTCGCATAACTGTTGTATTATATAACAAAATTGTGAAAATTTCAAGAGATTTTAAGAAGAAAATCCAAAATCGTAAAAAAGACTTGAAAAATAAGAAAGAATATGCTATACTACGTTCGATAAGATGTTCCCGTAGCTCAGCAGGATAGAGCATTCGCCTCCTAAGCGAAGGGTCAGCCGTTCGAATCGGCCCGGGAACGCCAAATAAACCGCCTTTCATTTATGAAAAGCGGTCGTTTTGTCTTTGAGTGAGGTAAAAGAAATGACTTCCGAATGCGTACTTGCGATCGACATCGGCGCTTCAAGCGGCAGACATATCCTTTCCTGGATCGATAACGGGAAAATGCATCTTGAAGAGGTTTACCGTTTCCCGAACAAACTGGAAGAGCATTCCGGACACCTCTGCTGGAATATCAAGGAGCTTTTCAAGAATATCGTTGCGGGTCTTTCAAGATGCTCGGAGATCGGGAAGATCCCCGCGCGCGTCGGTATCGACACGTGGGGCGTCGATTTCGTCCTCGTCGACGAAAACGGCACGACGGTATCTGATCCCGTCGCTTACCGTGACAGCCGTACGAACGGGATCCCCGAAAAATGCGCTGCGACCCTGTCCGAACAGGATCTTTACGCCGTAACGGGAACGCAGAAACAGAATTTCAATACGATCTATCAGCTTCTCGCCGTCAAAGAAACGGATCCCGAGGCGCTTGAAAAAGCCCGCGCGATGCTGATGATCCCCGATTATTTCAACTTCCTTCTGACGGGCAAAATGAAGCAGGAATATACCGCCGCGTCGACGACGGGACTTCTTGACGCCGGAAAACAGGACTGGAGTTACGGGATCATCGGAAAACTCGGTCTTCCGGAGCGGATCTTCCTGCCCGTTGAGCGCGCGGGAACGACGGTCGGCAATCTGCGGCCCGAGATCAGCGCGTGCTGCGGATTCGATACGCTCGTCACGCTGACCGGCTCGCACGATACGGCGTCCGCCGTCCTTGCACTCCCCGCGTCCGATGAAATGCCTCTCTATATCAGCTCCGGCACGTGGTCGCTGATGGGGATCGAATCACCGGAGCCCTTGACGGACGAAGCGTCAAGACGCTGCAATTTCACGAACGAGGGCGGAACGTACGGCAGCTACCGCTATCTGAAAAACATTATGGGTCTCTGGATGATCCAAAATATCCGCAGGGAATCGGGGCTCTCCTTCGGAGAACTGATGAAACTCGCGTCTGAAAGACTCGATACGCCCGAGCGCGTCGACGTCAACGACAACGCTTTTCTTGCGCCGAAGAATATGACGGCGGCGATCCGTCAGAAGACCCGCGAAACGATGCCGCTCTCCGAAGTCCTCGCCTGCGTTTATCTTTCGCTTGCGGACGAATACGCGAGAACGGTCGGCGAGCTTTCCCATAATTGCGGAAGAAAATTCGACGCCGTCCACGTCGTCGGCGGCGGCTCACAGGACGAACTTCTGAATCAACTGACGGCGAACGCCTGCAAGATCCCCGTGATCGCGGGACCGACCGAGGCGACCTCGATCGGCAATATCGTTTCTCTGATGTGCTCGGAGAGTATATTCGAAAACGTCGCGGCAGCCAAAGCGTGCGTTAGGCGCTCGTTTGACGTACGGCGTTTCGAGGTGCAAGGAGATGTGATCAATGGATGAACTGAAAAAGACCGTCGCGCGGAATATGATCAGCCTGCGCAATGCTTTGTCTATGACACAGACAGATCTCGGCGAAAAACTCAATTATTCCGATAAATCCATATCGAAATGGGAGAGAGGGGAATCGCTTCCGGACGCTTACGTTCTCAAGAAAATGGCGGAGGTATTCGGCGTCACGGTCGATTATCTTTTGACGGAGCACGAAACGGAGAACGTTGTTCTGCCCGATACCGACAAATCACACACGCCCAAACTCGTCACGCGCGTGTCGATCGCGGGCGTTCTGACGGCCGCAACCTTCCTTTTTATCATATTCTGGCTGATATTCAACAAACTGTTTTGGCAGGTTTTCCTTTACGCGATCCCCGTCGCGATGATTCTGATGATCGTCTTCAATTCGATCTGGTGGAAGAAAAACAACGCTTATTATATTTCGGCTCTCGTCTGGAGTATTTTGCTCTCTGCCTGCGTGACCGTTTCGCTCATCACGAAAGGGAAGACGCAGATCTGGCAGATGATGCTTCTCGGGATCCCTTCGCAGATCGTCGTGATCCTTGCTTGTCTCCCAAAGAAACGAGGGGACCGATCGGAACGAAAGAAACGGGAAAATTGAGCATTTTTTACAAAAAACGCACGTAAACCGAAGAATATTTCGCACAATGCCGAAAAATGCTATTGACAATCAGGCACTGATATGGTAAAATAATTAAACTACATATGGAGGTATGATATGAAGAAAATTATTGCAATGCTTCTTATTCTTTGCACGGTCGCGATCTGCTTCGCATCCTGCGCAGGCAAGAAGAACAACAACAACGGAGACAACGGCAATACCACGACGAACGAACGTCAGTATCTCAAGAAAGATTTCGATTTTGAAGGTTATGTTTTCAAGATCGCTACCAAGGGCGGCGAGATCGGTTCTCACTGGGCATCCCGTTCCGTATCCGCGGAAGAACTGAACGCGGACCCGATCAACGACGCGGTTTTCGTAAGAAACCAGGCCGTATGTCAGGCGTACAATTTTGAGATCGAAGAGATCCCGCTTGAAAGCAACATGATCAGCACGCTGCAGACCTACCTGAACATCGCGGACGAAGTCGACCTTGTCGAGGCTTCGATGCGCGGCGGCACCGCCAATCTTGAGAAAGAAGACCTCATTCTCAACCTGCACGATCCGGCTCTTACCGAGATGAATCTCTCGAACGAGTGGTATGACCAGAACTGCATCAACTCTCTGACCGTCAACGGCAAGCTTTACGCGATGACCGGCGATATGATCATTATGGACGACGAAGCAACGTGGGTCACGCTGTTCAACAAACAGCTCGCCGAGAAGTACGAGATTCCCAACCTGTACGCCGCCGTCAAGGAAGGCAAGTGGACGATGGACTTCCTCGCTGAATGTGCCGCAAAGATCACGATGAACCTTGAAGGCTCCGATGAAAAGATGGACGTCTTGGACCAGTGGGGCATGATCGGTGAGATGTGGAACATCAACATCTGCCTCGTCGGCGCGGACTATCCGATCGCGAAGATCGGCGCTGACGGCAAGCCCGAGTTCGCTTGCTTCACCAAAGACTACAGCGACGCATGGCAGAGATGCATGGACGTTCTTGAAGGTCCCGACTCGCTGATCGCACAGGACGTAAAGGGTTTTGACAGTACATGGGATGCGCTCGACGACTGCTTCCAGTCCTCCCGCTGCCTCTTCAACATGACAGGTCTTAACCGTGTCGCAGAGTTCCGTTCCTACACCGAAATGACCGCCGACTTCGGTATCCTCCCGATCCCGAAGCTTGACGCAAAGCAGGACGGCTACCGCTGCACCGTCAAATTGAACGTTACCGAATCCATCGCGATTCCGAAGCTCTCTTCCGACAAAGTCCGCACCTCCGCGATCGTCGAGGCTCTTTCCGAAGAGTCCCACTACACGCTGGTTCCCGCGTTCTACGATACTTCTCTGAAGAACAAGAAGACTCGTGACGACGATTCTCAGGATATGCTCGACCTCATCTTCAACTCGAGAGTTTACGATATCGGTGAGTACTACGACTGGGGCGGCGTTTATTCGAAGGTCGGCGACACGCTTTCCACGCATTCCAAGCTGACCGCGATCAACAAGCGCAAGACCGCTGCTGAGACCGAACTGAAGGAATACATCGAAAAGACGTTTGCATAAACGATTTCAATCAAAAAAGACACGGCGATTCGCCGTGTCTTTTTGTATTGCTTTTCAAAAAGAAATTACTGGGCCTTGATCCACATGACCTCGTCGAAGACGATGGCAACGGGAACGGTCATATCGTAGTAGTCGGTGTAGAGATAGAAGTTGAAAACGCTCATTTCGATGAAGTTTCCGTTTTCATCGGAGATGGGCGACTTGTCTGCTACCTTGACGTAGGACGAAGCGGGAATGTAGACCCAACCCTTGAACTGGTGGGGAAGCTGCATACGGCAGGCGTTGACGTTCTGGGTCTCGATCCACTGGCCGTCCTGGAAGTAGTAAGCGACGGAAAGACCGGTGCCCTTGTTTGCGCGGTTGTCGTTGCCCTGCATCGTAATGGATGCGCAGCAGCCGTCTTTTTCAAGATTCGGGGTCGTGTTCGAGAAGTCTACGTAGAACATGATACCGGAGCATCCGGCAGGCTCGATGACGAATTCATTCGGCTCGATACCGATTTCGGCGCGGGTGCCCGAAGCGGAAAGATCGAGCGTGACGCCGGTGCCGTAAATACCGGGCTTCGTGAAGTCGACGTTAACGGAGGAACCGGAGCTGCGCTTCTGCGTGTAATCGTCGCCGTTCGAGAAGTCGACGCGGATTGCGGCGTCGTATTTCTTGCCGTCGGGAAGCGATTCGGGCATCAGACTTTTGAGTTCAGCAGGGATACCGGTGGTGACGACCGCGGTGGTCACTTCTTCGGTGGTAGGCTCTGCAGTGGTCTTTGCGGCGGTAGTCTTTGCAGCGGTGGTCTGTGCGGCGGTAGTGGTAACGTCCTCGTTCTCATTCTTGTCTTTGCAGGCAACGAGGAGGAGCAGAGAAAGTACCAGAACTGCCAAGAATGCGATTGTGAAGATTTTACGTTTCATAATCTTTCTCCTTTTTATTTATCCGCATAAACGGCGACGTTTCGTGAAAAGCAATAAAACACGGATCGCCGGTTTTGCGGAATATGATCAGTGAAAATATGACGGAACGCCGAATTGACGTCCGGTGTCAAAGAACGAAATGATTTTCTCCGGAGAAATATCTGCTTGAATGTTGTGGATCTGCGAATAAACGAAGCCGCCGCCGGGGGCGTACACTTTGATCATCTCTTTGGCTTCGTTGACGATGTCGTCGATCGAACCCTTCGTCATCGTCGTCTGCGTGCTGAGTGCGCCGCCCCAGATCGTTACGTTCTTTCCGAACTGTTTCTTGATCTCGCAGGGATTCATTCCGTCGCATTCTTTCTGCAGAGGATTCAGAATATCGTATCCGGATTCGATGATATCGCCGATGATCGGGAAAATACTGCCGCAGCTGTGCAGGGAAATATGCACGTTCGGGCACTTCTTTCTGATCGCTTCGTTGATCTTTGCGTGGCGCGGCTTGAAATACTTTCTGTAAAGCTCGGGGGAGATCATCATCCCCGTCTGCGATCCGAAATCGTCGTTGTTCTGCACGATCTGTACGTAATCGCCGACGGCGTCGAGATACCGCTCCATCATCACGACGTAGGCATCCGTCAGCTTGTCGAGATAGTACTCCGCGAGTTCGGGCTCCGCAAGGAGCAGACACATATAATTTTCATATCCGAAATCTTTGAGACCTTTTTCGAAAAGACTCGTGCTCGTAGCGCCCGAGATCGCGTATTCCGTGTGCTCGTAAAGGTATCTGGCGCGCTCCTTCTGCCATTTGAGTTCCTCGTCCGAGATCGAGGGGAGCGTCAGAAGGTCGTCGATATCCGATTCGTCGAGCGCGTCGGCAAGCGGGTTGAAGCATTCTTCATAGTAAAGTCCGCTCGGCGGACGCTTGGCGATCAGCTGTCCTTGGGCGTTATAAAGACCGAGCGAGCCGTCTTTCAGAGGTCTCGGATCGTAATACGCCGACAAAAGGCATTTTCCCGCGTTCTGCGGAAGCTCGCCTTCTTTGTACCGGTCGATCGCAAGACCGACGGACGGCACCAGCCGCGGCAGGATCACGACGTCGACGCCGAAACGCTGAAGAACGTCGTCGTCCGGCAGCGCCAAGCACTGTTTGATATCGAAAACGGTTGTTTCACCGCCGAATCCGAGATGTTTTTTCAGATTATTGTAAGCGATCGCGTTGATGCCGGTCGATCTTGAAGATCCGAGATCGATCGGGACTCTGTCGGTTTCCTCGTGGGCGATCGCCGCGAGGACCCGCTCTCTTGAGGTCATCGGCATTTTATTCCTCCATCTGCTTTCTGAAGGGAAGACTGTCGATCACGCCGTAAGCGGTCACGCTGATCGAAGCCGCGTGCTGCGCAAAAGAAACGGCGCTTTCAAGATCCTTGCCTTCGCTGAGCGCAACGCTCAGAGCCGCCGTGAACGTATCGCCCGCGCCGGTCGTATCGACCGCTTTGACTTTTCTCGCGGGAGAATAGCCGGATTTTTCGGGGCAGCTGAAATACGCGCCCTTCGAGCCGAGCGTGATGACGACGGTCTTGCAGCCGAGCGCTTTGATCATATCGGCGATCTCAGCCTCGTTTTTGCTTTCGTCTTCGGGATCGAGTCCGACGATCTGACGTGCTTCTCCGAGATTCGGAACGATCACGTCGGTCAGAGGGAAGATCTCCTTCG
>JAZLHQ010000198.1:0-3779 GCA_045616925.1 Eubacteriales bacterium
GATCGCCAAGATGAAGCTGATCCCCATCCATGACCTCATCAAGGACAAGAAGCTGCTGTTCGTGGATGACTCCATCGTCCGCGGTACCCAGCTTCAGGAGACTGTGGACTTCCTGTATGCCAACGGCGCAAAGGAAGTACATATGCGTTCTGCCTGCCCGCCGATCATGTACGGCTGCAAGTACCTCAACTTCTCCCGCAACACGAGCGACCTCGACCTCATCACCCGCCGCACGATCCTCGAGCTGGAGGGCGAGGAGGGATTCAATCACCTCGATGAGTACAGTGACAACACCACCGAGCGCGGCAGACGGCTGTGCGAGACAATATGTGAAAAATTCCACTTCGATTCGCTGGAGTTCCAGACCATCGAGGGTGTCGTCAAGGCGATCGGTCTTGACCGCTGCAAGCTCTGCACCTACTGCTGGAACGGCAAGGAATAATGAAAGGAACCGACAAAATGAACACTCAATCCAAGTCTGAAAGCTATGCCGCAGCCGGCGTGGACATCGTCGCCGGTTACAAATCCGTCGAGCTGATGAAAAAGCACATCGCCGCCACGATGACCCCCGGCGTCTTCTCCGACGTGGGCGGCTTCGGCGGTCTGTTCGCCCCCGACCTGTCGGGCATGAAGCAGCCCATTCTGGTCAGCGGCACCGACGGCGTGGGCACCAAGCTCAAGATCGCTTTCCTCATGGACAAGCATGACACCGTCGGCATCGACTGCGTCGCCATGTGCGTCAACGACGTCATCTGCTGCGGCGCAAAGCCGCTGTTCTTCCTCGACTACATCGCCTGCGGCAAGAACTACCCCGAAAAGATCGCCGACATCGTGAGGGGTGTGTGCGACGGCTGCGTGCAGTCCGGCGCGGCCCTGATCGGCGGAGAGACCGCCGAGATGCCCGGCTTCTACCCCGTGGATGAGTACGACCTCGCGGGCTACTGCACCGGCATCGTCGACAGAGACAGCATCATCGACAACAAGACGATGACGGAGGGCGACGTCATCATCGCGCTTCCCTCCTCCGGCGTCCATTCGAACGGCTTCTCGCTCGTCAGAAAGGTCTTCGACGTCGAAAACGCGGATCTTAAGAAGCCCGTTGCCGAGCTCGGCGGCAAGTCGATCGGCGAAGTGCTTCTGACCCCGACGAAGATCTACGTCAAGCCCGTACTTGCCCTGCTTGAAAAAGTGAACGTGCGCGGTATTTCGCACATCACGGGCGGCGGCTTCTACGAAAACATCCCGCGCAGCATTCCCGACGGACTCGGCGCGAAGATCGACCGCGAAAAAGTCCGCGTTCTGCCGATCTTCGATCTCATCGCAAAGACCGGAAATATCTGCGAGCGCGATATGTTCAACACCTTCAATATGGGTGTCGGCATGAGCATCATCGTCCCCGCCGCAGAGGCAGACGAGGCGCTTTCCATCCTCCAAAAGAACGGCGAGGACGCTTACGTCATCGGCTCCGTCATCGAATCCGAAGAAAAAATCACGATCGCTTAAACGCGAAAACGCATCTATGCGAAAAAGGCGAAAAAAATGAGTGAAAAACGCGCAAAAATCGCCGTACTCGTGTCCGGCGGCGGCACCAATCTGCAGGCGATCATCGACGCCGAAAAATCGGGCATCATCCAAAGCGGAAAAATCTGCCTCGTGATCTCGAACAATCCGAACGCTTTCGCGCTTGAGCGCGCGAAAAACGCGGAGATCGAAACGTTCGTCACCTCGAAAAAGCTGACGGGCAGTCAGGATGCGTTCGAAAGCGCTCTGATCGATAAGCTCGACGAAGAAAAGATCGATCTGATCGTCCTCGCCGGTTTTATGTGCATTCTGAGTGAAAGATTCACGTCTCATTACGATCACCGCATCATAAACGTCCATCCCTCTCTGATCCCCTCCTTCTGCGGCGCCGGATTCTACGGACTCCACGTCCACGAAGCGGCTCTCAAGAAGGGCGTCAAGGTGACGGGTGCCACCGTGCATTTCGTCAACGAGATCCCCGACGGCGGAGAGATCATCATGCAGAAGGCGGTGCGCGTTCACGAGGGCGACACCCCCGAGATCCTGCAGAAACGGGTCATGAAACAGGCGGAATGGAAGATCCTTCCCGCGTCCGTCGAACTCGTTTGTGCGCGGATCGTATCCAATTCGTAATTCAATTTATCACACAAGAAAGGATGTCACCATGAATATCTACGAAATCAACGACATCGGCAAACTGATCGAAGGCAACTCCTACGTCGGACGCGGCATCGTCATCGGCAAGAGCGAAGACGGTAAAAAAGCGTGCGCGGCTTACTTCATTATGGGAAGAAGCGCAAACTCCCGCAACCGTATCTTTGAGGAAAAGGGAGACGAAGTCTATACCGCTCCTTTCGACGCTTCAAAGGTCGAAGATCCGAGTCTCATCATCTATGCGGCTCTGCGCAAGTATAAGAACAACCTGATCGTCACGAACGGCGACCAGACCGATACGATCTTTAACGGCATCAAGAATGGCGAGACCTTCCCGAAGGCGCTCGAAAGCCGCTGCTTCGAGCCGGACGCTCCCAACTTCACGCCCCGCATCAGCGGTATGCTGACCTTTGAGAACGGCGATTTCACTTATCAGATGAGCATCCTCAAGAGCATCGACGCGGAAGGCTCCGACTGCGCGCGCTACACGTTCTCTTATCCTTCGAAGGCGGGACTCGGTCACTTCGTGCACACCTACGTCACGAACGGCAATCCGATCCCCACGTTCCAGGGTGAGCCCGAGCGCGTCGCGATCGACAGCGACATCGACGTTTTCACCGACAAGCTGTGGAACGCGCTCGATTCTGACAACAAGATCTCCCTTTACGTACGCTATACAGACCTTGAAACCGGCAAGACCGAAAACCGTCTCATCAACAAGAACAAATAAGAGTGGAGCACGAAAATGAAAGAATTTGAACTGAAATACGGCTGCAACCCCAACCAGAAACCCGCCAAGATCTTTATGAAGGACGGCAGCGAACTGCCGATCCGCGTTTTGAACGGCAAACCCGGATTCATCAACTTCCTCGACGCTTTCAACTCCTGGCAGCTCGTCAAGGAGCTGAAGGAAGCGACCGGTTTTCCCGCAGCGGCCAGCTTCAAGCACGTATCTCCCGCAGGCGCCGCGGTCGGTCTTCCCCTCACCGAAACCGACAAGAAGATCTATTTCGTTGAAGACGGCGCCGATCTTTCTCCCATCGCCTGCGCGTACATCCGTGCGCGCGGTGCGGACCGTCTCTGCTCCTACGGCGACTGGGCGGCTCTTTCCGACGTCTGCGACGCCGCTACCGCCGCTTATCTGAAAGCGGAGGTCTCCGACGGCATCATCGCTCCCGGCTACACCGACGAGGCACTCGAGATCCTCAAGACCAAGAAGAAGGGCAACTACAACGTCGTTGAGATCGACCCCGATTACGTACCCGCCCTGCAGGAAACGAAGGACGTCTTCGGCGTCACCTTTGAGCAGGGTCACAACAACTTCAAGATCGACGAAAATCTGATCTCCAACGTCGTTACGAAGAACAAAGATCTCCCCGAGGGCGCGAAGATCGACATGATCGTCTCCCTCATCACGCTGAAATACACCCAGTCGAACTCCGTCTGCTACGTCAAGAACGGTCAGGCGATCGGCGTCGGCGCGGGTCAGCAGAGCCGTATCCACTGCACCCGTCTGGCGGGCAGCAAGGCGGATACCTGGTTCCTGCGTCAGGCGGATCAGGTTCTGAATCTGCCCTTCAAGCCCGAACTGGGCCGTCCCGAGC
>JAZLHQ010000199.1:0-34851 GCA_045616925.1 Eubacteriales bacterium
CGCTGTAATAATCGAGCGATTTGCGGACGTTTTCCTCTTCCTCGGGCGTCAGAAGGTCCGCACCGTCGTCAAGCCGCGGGGACGACGACGTGCCGGCCGTTTTCATGCATCCCGTGAAGAGCAGGGAAAGGATCAGAAGCAATACGGCGATCGCCGAGGTCAAGCGTAATCTTTTCATCGCGTCACCTCACAGAATGCCGAGCAGGCGGAAGACGACGAATGCTGCCGCGCTGACCGCCGCGAAGATCCCGAAGAACCATTTTGCGTACGCCTTCTTGTCGAGCGGGAGATCGCCGACGAATTTTCCGGTCTGCCCGTTCATCGCGAAGGTGAATTTCTGATTGTTCCAGGTCGTGTTGAGGATCCAGACCGGATACAGCGCGTAGCGCGTTTTTCCGTTTCTGAAACGCACCGAGCCGCCCTCCGGCGTGACCGTTGCGAATCCTTTGACGGTATTCGAAAAGATCTGCTCAGTCGATTTTTTGATGCGCTCGTTCGCGCGCTCGATGCTTTCTTCGGCGCTGACGTCGTAGCGATCGGCAAGATAGCCCGAAAGGTACGCCGTTCCGAAATCGACCGCCTCACTGAAATCGTAGGGCTCGATGGATTCCATCAGATCGTCCGCCATTTTGGTGGAGCCGTCCACGGGGACGTGCGTAAAACCCACCGATCCCGAGCGGATCGCGGACCAGAACTGCGTTTCGGTGTAAATGTAATTGGAATCGCTCCACGTACGCACGCGCGTCGCGCGGTAGCGCAGATCGGCGTCCGTGTCGGCGTCGAAGAGCCAGAAGGGAACGTAGAGTCCCTTGATCTCGTCGATGTGCGCTTCGCTCTTGAATACCTTGGGCAGAAGCCGCTTTCCTTCGAGATGCTCGGCGAATTTTTGCTTCGCCGCCTCTTTGTCGAGTTTGAACGGAATGACGAAGTCGGGCCGCAGATCGCCCGTGAACTGACCCATCAGAACGATCGGGTTGTCGCAGTACGGGCATCTCGTCGAAGCGAGGGTGTCGTCGCCGATGATCTCGCCGCCGCAGGATTTGCAGATCCAGACGCGCATATTTTCCTGCTCGCCTTCACTCCACTCGCCGCCCGCGGGCGTTTCCCACTGCATTTCGTCCTTGCCGTCGGCGCTGAGCGCGTCGTCGTAGGAGAGAAGCGTTTCAACGTCGAATTCCGTGTCGCAGTAGGGGCACTTCATCTTCTGCAGATTGCTGTCGAAGGTGATGCCTCCGCCGCAGCAGGGACACTTATATTCCTGAATATTGTCCGCCAAAAGGATCCGTACCCCCTTTCTGCTTTGCGTCGGGATTTTTGTCTTTATCTGATGTCTTTATCGTCGAAAATATCGCCGCATTCGGGGCAGAATCTCGGAGGATTCTTGGGATCGGCGGGCTCCCAGCCGCACTTGTCGCATCTGTAAAGCGGTGCGCTCTCGGGCTTTTTGGAGCCGCAGTTCGGGCAGAATCTGCCTTTGTTGACGGAGCCGCAGGAGCAGGTCCAGCCGTCCGCGTCAGCGGGCTTTTTGGCGCCGCATTCGGGGCAGAAGTTGCCGGTGACGGTATTGCCGCAGGAGCATTTCCAGGAGCCTGCGACCTTCGTTTCGGGCTTTTTGGAGCCGCAGTTCGGGCAGAAGTTGCCGGTGACCGTATTGCCGCAGGAGCATTTCCAGCCGTTTGCGGAAGCGCCTGCCGGAGCGGCGTTCTGCTGTTGCTGCTGACCCATCGCGAAGAGGCTCTGCGCGTTGTTGCCGCCCGCGTTCATGGCCATTCCCATGCCCATGAAGCCGGTCATCGCGCCCGCGGAGTTGGAGGCTGCCGCCTTCATCGCGTCTGCCTGTGCGCCGACGAGGTTTGCCGCCGCCATCGTGGGATCCTTGTACATCGCGGTCTTCTGCGCCGTCTTGATGAGTTCCTGATCCTCTTCGGGCAGGGTGACGGAGCCGAGCGCGACGGAAACGACCTTCAGACCGCGCAGCTCGCCCCACTTCTTCGAGAGGGCTTCGTTCATGGCGTCTTCCAGTTCGGTGTTGTGCGCGATGATCTGGTTCGGACGGATCTCAAGGTCGGAGAGCTTCGCGAAAGCGGGCTGCAGCGCGCTGATGAACTCGGTCTTCAGCTGCGTTTCGATCTCTTCGCGCTTGTATTCGTCGGAGACGTTGCCGCAGACATTCGTGTAGAACAGGATCGGGTCTGCGATCTTGTAGGAGTAGACGCCGTTGCAGCGCAGGGAGACGTCGATATCAAGTCCGAGGCGGGAGTCGACGACGCGGAAGGGGATCGGGTTGGCGGTGCCGAACTTGTTGTCGATCAGTTCCTTCAGGTTGAAGTAGTAAACGCGCTGACCCTTGCCGGTGTCGCCGCCGTAAGAGATACGCTTACCGATGGTCTTGAAGGTTTCGAGAATGGATTTGCCGAGTTTGCCGGAGAAGATGCTCGGCTCGGTGGATTTATCCCACGTGAATTCACCCGGCTCGGCGCAAAGCTCGACGACCTTGCCCTGCTCGACGATGATCATGCACTGACCGTCCGCGACGGCAATGCCGGATCCGTTCGAGATGATGTTGTCGTTGCCCTTCGTGTTGGAAGAGCGGCTCGTGATCTTTTTCTGTCCCTTACGCATCAGAACGTTGTTGGGGAGCGCTTCGCAATAGAAGAATTCCTTCCACTGATCCGCAAGAGTTCCGCCGACTGCGCCGGCAAGTGCTTTGATAAGTCCCATAAGTAACTTCCTCTCCGTGCGGCAGAGCCGCACAATTAAATTATATTCATACGCATCATATTTTATCATAAATCCTGCGCGATGTCAACAGTGCGGAGAGGGAATTACGAAATTCTTTACAATCCGGGCGCCCTTTGCGCGCATATCGGAAAAATTTTGAAAAAAACCTTTCCTGCGGAAATCTTTTCCGGGTCGCGCATATTGACAAATGAAAATAATGTGGTATAATGTGTATTGTCCGGGAGTGTTTTGCGGACACAAATTGAAATAACGCGCCGAAGTGCGCGATTTCCGATACAAAAAGGAGTAATTACAATGAAAGTCGGAACGACGAAGGAACTGAAGAATCACGAGTACAGAGTGGGTCTTACCCCCGATAACGTTATGGCGTACGTTGCCGCCGGACACGAGGTGTTCGTCGAGACGGGCGCCGGAGTGGGCGCCGGATTTGCCGACGCCGAATACGCGGCAGCCGGCGCGAAGATCCTTGCCGGCGCGAAGGAAGTCTTCGACGTCTGCGATATGATCGTCAAGGTCAAGGAGCCCGAAGAGTGCGAATACGGAATGCTGCGGGAGGGTCAGATCCTCTACACCTATCTGCACCTCGCCGCCAACAAGAAACTCGCCGAGACGCTGATCGAAAAGGGCGTCAAGGCAGTCGCTTTCGAGACGATCACGGACGGCATGGGCAATCTGCCCTGCCTGCGCCCGATGAGCCAGATCGCCGGACGTCTGTCCGTGCAGGAGGGCGCGAAATACATTGAACAGTCCTTCGGCGGACGCGGCATCCTGCTCGGCGGCGTTCCCGGCGTCGAGAGAGGCAAGATCGTCATCATCGGCGGCGGCGTCGCGGGTACTTACGCTGCGAAGGCTGCGGTCGGTATCGACGCGCAGGTCACGCTTCTCGACATCAACCCGAACAGACTTGCTTACATCGAGGACATCTTCGGCGCGAGCGTCACGACGCTCTATTCGACCGAAGCGAACATCCGCAAGGCACTTGCCGAAGCGGACCTCGTCATCGGCTCCGTTCTGATCCCCGGCGGCGCTACGCCGAAGCTCGTCAGACGCGAGCATCTGAAACTGATGAAGAAGGGCGCCGTGGTCGTCGATATCGCGATCGACCAGGGCGGCTGCTGCGAGTCCTCGCACACGACGACCCATGACGATCCTATTTTCATCGAAGAAGGGATCGTCCACTACTGCGTCGGCAATATGCCCGGCGCCGTCCCGCACACGTCGACGGTCGCTCTCGCGAACACGACGATCCGTTACGGTCTTCTCATCGCGAACAACGGTCTTGAAAAGGCCGTCAAGATGGACGCGGGTCTCAAGAACGGCGTCAACGTTTACAACCACAAGTGCGTCAACAAGAACGTGGCGACGAGCCTCGGGCTCGCGCTCGGCGAGATCGACGCGTAAGGCAAGCGACTACCCCTGCAGAGAGAGCGCGTTGTTCGTATAAACCCGTAGGGCGGGGGCTTGCTCCCGCCGTTTCGGATCGCCGAACGGGTCGTCGCGCGCTGCGCTGTCAGCGCCGGCACTTGGCGCCGGTCCCTACGGGTGACCGGATTGTTCGCACGGACGTCGTAGGGCGGGGGCTTGCTCCCGCCGAAAAACGCACGATTATCGAAATATCGGCAAGAAATTTGTCACCAACCGACCGGACGGGCGAAAGCCCGCCCGGTATGATTATGTTTTCCGGAGTACCACAAATGACGAAAATAGGCATACTCGGCGCGGGAACGTGGGGAAGTGCCCTCGCGGCGACTTTATCCGGCGCGGGATTCCCCGTAACGCTGTGGTCGGCGCTCGCGACCGAGGTAAATGAACTTAAAAGAACGCGCGTCCATCCGAATCTCCCCGGCGCGGCGATCCCCGAAGACGTCGCGATCACGGGAGATATCGCGCAAGCGGTCGAAGGGAAGGAACTCGTTCTGTTCGCGGTTCCGTCCGTATATCTGCGCGAAACCGCCGCAAAAGCGGCTCCGTTTCTCAAAAAAGGGCAGATCCTCGCGGACGCCGCGAAGGGAATCGAACCCGAAACGCTCCTTTTTATGACCGAAGTGATCGGCGACGCGATAGAGAAAGCGGGAAATCCCGAAAAATTTCCGGTCGTCGCGCTCTCGGGCCCGACGCACGCAGAGGAGGTCGCGGTCGGCTTGCCGACGACGATCATCTCGGCGTCGGACGACCTTGACGCCGCGAAATTCGCGCAGTCGCTCTTTGCAAATACCTGCATACGCGCATACACGAATACGGACGTCCGAGGCGTTGAGCTTTCGGGCGCGCTCAAGAACGTCATCGCGCTCGCCTGCGGCATCTCGACGGGGCTCGGCTTCGGCGATAACGTCAAGGCGGCGATCATTACGCGCGGGATCGCGGAGATCGGGCGCCTCGGCGCCGCGCTCGGCTGCCGTCCCGAGACGTTTTCGGGGCTCGCGGGCATCGGCGACCTCATCGTGACAGCGACGAGCCGTCACAGCCGCAACAACCGCGCGGGCGAAATGATCGGCGCGGGAGCAAAGCCTTCGGACGCCGTCAAGGCGGTCGGAATGGTGGTCGAGGGCGTGAACGCCCTGCCCGCCGTCATGGAACTCATACGCAGAACGGGCGTCGAAATGCCGATCGTCGAGGCGGTGAACGCCGTCGTGAACGGAGGCAAAGACCCGAAGGAAATGGTCACGGTCCTGATGGCGCGCGAAATGAAAGACGAGATCGACGGCTACGCCGTCTGACGGAAAGGTAAAACAAATGGAAATAATCGGCAATATCTGCGGCTGGATCGCCGCGCTCGCGACGATCTTCGTGTTTCTTTCGAAGAAAAGCAAGGGCGTTCTTCTGACGAAGGCGGCAACGGAGGTCTTCTGGGTGCTGCACTTCTTCTTTATCGGCGCCTACACGGGCTGCGCGACGAACGGCATCGGCATCTGGCGCGACGTTTCGTACACCTACCTGCGCCCGAAAAACAAAAAGATCGTGTGGATCATGCCCGCGAACGTGATCCTTCTCTACGCGATCGTGATGATTCTGACGTGGGCGGGGCCGATCAGCCTTCTGCCCATGATCGGCTCGTCGATCGACGCGCTCGGCTTCTTCCAGAAGACGAGCAACCGCATCCGCGCGTTCGCGATCCCGAGCTCCATTCTGTGGCTCGTTTACTGCGTTTTCAATGTTTCGATCCCCGGGATCGTGTGCAACACGCTCGGCATTATTTCGATCGTCGTCGGATTTATCAAAGACGCCAATAATAAGGAGAAAACGGAATGATTTACGGCTCTTTTGAAGAATTGATCGGCAAAACGCCGCTTCTCGAACTCAAAAATATCGAAAAAGACCTCGGACTCGAGGCGAAAGTCCTTGCGAAACTCGAATATCTGAACCCCGCGGGCTCCGCGAAAGACCGCGCCGCGCTCTATATGATCAACGAGGCGGAGAAGAGCGGAAAGCTCAAGAAGGGCGGCGTAATCATCGAGCCGACCTCTGGAAACACGGGCATCGGGCTTGCGGCGATCGGTGCCTGCCGCGGCTATCGCGCGATCATCGTCATGCCCGATACGATGTCAATCGAGCGCAGGATGCTGATGAGCGCCTACGGCGCCGAGCTCGTTCTTTCCGACGGCAAAAAGGGAATGGCGGGCGCCATTGAGCTCGCGAACGAAATCGCCGCGAAAACGCCGGGCAGCATGATCGCCGGACAGTTTGAAAATCCCGCGAACGCGAAGGCGCATTTCGAGACGACCGGTCCCGAAATTTATGCCGATACGAACGGCAAAACGGACGTTTTCGTCGCGGGCGTCGGCACGGGCGGAACGCTCACGGGCGTCGGACGTTTTCTGAAATCGAAGGATCCGAAGATCGAGATCGTCGCGGTCGAGCCGGAAAATTCCGCCGTTTTGTCGGGCGGATCCGCGGGCGCGCACGGGTTGCAGGGCATCGGCGCGGGATTCGTGCCGTCGCTTCTCGACACGTCGGTTTACGACCGCGTCGAAACGGTTTCCGACGAGGAGGCGTACAAAGCGGGCAGGATGCTCGCCCGTCGGGAAGGGATCCTGTGCGGAATCTCGTCGGGCGCCGCTCTTTCGGCGGCTCTGAAGCTCGCCGCCGATGCGAAGTATAAGGGCAAGAATATCGTCGTTTTATTGCCCGACACGGGCGACCGCTATCTCTCGACGCCCCTTTTCGCAGAAAATTGAATTTTATATGCGAAAAACCTCCCGCAATCGGGAGGTTTTTCGCATATTTGGGCAATTGCGTTGCTTTGGCGGGTCGTCGCGCGCTGCGCTGTCAGCGCCTGACCCCTACGGGATAATCGCGTTGTTCGCACATACCCGTAGGGCGGGCGGCTTGCTCCCGCCGCCTTGCCTCCCTCACCGGAGGGAGGAAAACGCGTGCAAAATCACAGATCAAAGAACGCAAGCACCGATTTGGTCGCGGATTCCATACATTTCGGATCCGTGAAGCGGTGATCCGCGTTCGGTATTTCGACGAATTCGATCGCGTTGTCGTCCGCGAATTGACGCACGTCCTCGGGGTGTACCAGCTCGTCCTTGAGACCCTGAATGATCAGGATCGCGTCCGCGTGATCGAAAAATTCAGATTTCCGGATGTCGTTTTCCTTGAGTTCGTTAAGATAAGCGGACGTGATCTCGATCTTGCGGTCGAACCCGACGAACGCGGATTTGCCCTTTTTCAGCTTGTCGAAATCGTCCGCTTTCATCAGATTTTCCGTCGTCGTGCCATACATATAGACGGCGGGGCAGCGCAGAGCGAGTTTTTCGAACGGACTGCCGAACTTTTCAAGGCAGAGAAGGGCAAGATACCCGCCGAAGCTCGTGCCGTAATAGTAAATTTTCTCGGCGCCGAGCGAGTTTTTCGCGTAATCCGTGACGATCTTCATATAGGCAAGGCAGTCGTCAAGCGTGAGTTTCTTCTTGACGTCCTGCCCGTGGCACGGAAGGTCGTAAACGACGACGGCGACGCCCTTGTATTTGTCGAGCACGCGCTCCGCGAATCTCATCGCGGCGGCGTTTTCTTTGTGCCCCGCAAAGCCGTGCCCGTAGACGACGATCGATTTGATTTTCTGCGATTTATCGGCGTAAATGCCGCAGAAGACGTTGTGATCGCCCTCTTTGATCTCGAAATTGCGCATAGAAATTGCCATTTTACAGAATTTCCTCCATCGTGTACTGCATGACGTGCATCCCGAGGTGACGGTAGAAGCCGACGGCGTCGGGGTTGCATTCCCACGCGTGCAGGGTGACGTTATGGCAGCCGATCTTCTTCGCGTAGTCCTTCGCGTATTCGTAGAGCGCCCGTCCGACGCCCGTTCCGCGCGCCGAGGCGGTGACGCAGAGGTCGTCTATATAAAGATTTTTGAGCGGGTGGGTCGAGGACGTTTCGGGGCGGTTTTTCACCTGGCAGAAGCAGTGCGCGACGACGCTTGCTTTTTCGTCCTCGTAAACGAAGACGGGGTTTTCGTCGTCGAGAAGGATCTCCCGAAGCTCCTCTTTCGTATATTTCTGCCCGACGGGCTTGAAAATGTCGGGTCGCCCCGCGTTGTGGACGGCGAGTACTTCGAGCAGAAGCCCCTCGATTGCTTTGATGTCTTTTATTTCAGCTCTGCGGATCATTTTGTACCTCGTTGTTTAGTCAATATTTCTGTTTT
Source organism: Eubacteriales bacterium (assembly GCA_045616925.1). Lineage (GTDB taxonomy): Bacteria > Bacillota > Clostridia > Oscillospirales > CAG-272 > JAZLHQ01. The sequence continues at coordinate 8,390 of JAZLHQ010000199.1, forward strand.
TTCCGTAGAAAATATTGCCCGCTTCAAGATTTTTGCGGTAGGCACACGCCTTGCTGTATAATTGATTCTCGTGAAGGCAGCGCTTTGCATCGGAACATTCTTCGAATTTTCCGCAGCATCCGAACGGGGAAGCTTTGGAAACATAGGTGGCTATTGCGTATTTCGTACAATTCTCAACGTATTTTGTCAACGATGATGAATTTGCAGCATACAAAACGTGCATATTGATATTATCCGACTGTAATTCCTTAATTTCTGCGTCTTCGGGCGCGTTTATGGCTTTATATTTGTCTTTCGCGACCAGCAATTCCAATTTGTCGCTGCTTTCTTTGATATTTAAGATGACGGAACTCTTTGACGAGTCTGCGGAAGATTTTGAAAACGGGCTGTCCGGCTCGCAAATACAAACGGAATAAGATGTGATTTTGCTTTTATCTTGCCCGTAATTCGTAATCAAGCAAAGTGAGTTTTGCGGCAGATTTTGCTCTTTCTCAATTTCGGTTAGTGAATTTTGGATCGCTGATTTCCAACAAGCGGATGAGGCAGCGGCGACACCCGTTTGGACGTTTTCTTCATCAATTACTTCCATAGCATTTACCATATCCATAAAATTAGCCTCTTCAATAATTGTAATATTGGATCCTTTTTTCTGATATTCCATAGCTTTTTGGATTTTTCCTCCGTAATTGCCGGCTTTCCAAGCTTCGCTTCCTTTGGCACCGACAACAAGGTAGTCCGTAGTCTTTTTCACGCTTTCATCAATAGATCCTCCGTGAGAGATGATTATGCTTTCAACATCCCGTTTTTGCCCGTAATCAAATTCGCCGGTCAAACAAACGTGTTTTTCCATTAGCGTACAAATGCTTTGGTTGCAATGTTGACTCTTTACGGGGTCTATTATTTCAGAAAAGATTTGTTTGATTTCATTGGTTTCATCATCGGAGATCACGCCGTCTTCAAATGCCTTGTCGAGAGTTTCGATTATTTGTTTGAACGGATACCGATCAGAAAGATATTTGTGCGATTTTTCCCATTGACGCACGGTATCGATCTCCTCGTTGCTCAATATGCCATCGCTCAAAAAGCCGCTCAACATCTCTTTCAGTTCGCGCAGGCAAATGGTATCTATGGAGTAGTGCGGCTCGGAGCAATAACAATCACTTGACGGCGCAAAAGCCGAGTCTCCGTATTTTGCATATAGAAAATCATAACAAGCTTTGGTCGCGTAGCAATCCGACAATGCGCGGTGCGCGTCTGTATTAGTCACGCCGAAACACTCGCAAAGTGTTGAAAGTTTGTAATTTTCGAGCTCTTTGACCGATCTTCTTGCCGCGTGATACACATCTACATAATCGTTTGAAAAATGAATGTTTCTCAACGACAGCGCCGCGTCGTAAATGTAATTGACGTCAAACGACGAGTTATTATAACCGACGACAAGATCATTTCCGACAAAAGCGAGAAACTGGTCGATCACTTCGTCCAAAGTCGGAGCGTCTTTTACCATATCGTCCGTAATATGATTGATTCTTGTCGCTTCTTCAGGGATATGACATCTCGGATTGATAAGCGTCGAGAATTCGTCTACGACGTTGTTGTTTCTGACTTTTATTGCGGAAATTTCGATAATTTCAGCTTGACAAACCCCGGTCGTTTCGAGGTCGAATAGGCAATAGTCGGAAACATATTTGCGGGCGTTTTTGCCTTTATAAGGCCTTGCCACATTAGTTTTAGACTCGTTGCTCATAGAAACGGAAACGTTTCCGCCTTTTTCGGCGCAGATAATGATAGAAAGACCCGGCATAAGTAACCTCCGATAATTATTTTTATGTGTTGGCGTTCGGTAAAGGAGAGAATAGTATTTATTTCACTTTTTCCTCGCAAGCGTTGCCCAGAAGGTGGGGACGCCGTGCTCGTGCAGGTAGCCCTCGCCGTTCGTATCGTCAAAGACGTCGAGGATCTCAAAGCCCGCTTTGATCTGCCCCGCGATCTGCTCCCCGATGCCGTGCGAGAACTGCACGCCGCAGTCCTCGTCTTCGAGGATCTTCATCTGCTCGGGGTCCGTTAGCGGATCGAAAGGCAGTTTCCCCGTGATATGCTCTTCGTCGTCGCCCTCGAAAAGGTAGTTGATCCCGTTGTCAAGTCCCGCCATCAGGATCCCGCCCTTTTTGAGTACGCGCGCGCACTCGCGCCAGACGTGAAAAACGTCCTTGATATAGCAGTTCGACACGGGGTGGAAGATGAAATCGAAGCTTTCGTCCTCAAAGGGAAGAGGCTTCGTCATATCGGCGCGCACGGCGTTGATCGCGTACCCCTCGCGCTTTGCAACGAGTATTTCGCTTTCGATCTGCCTTTCCGAATAGTCGAGCACCGTGCAGACGGCGCCGTGCGCCGCAAAGACGGGCATCTGCTGCCCGCCGCCGGAGGCAAGACCCAAAACGCGGCAGCCCTTGAGATCGGGAAACCAGTTTTCGGGTACGGGCTTCGTCGGGGTCAACAAGACCCGCAGCTTGCCCGCCTTTGCCTGTAAAAATTCTTCGTGGGAAAGGGGGATCCCCCATTCCCAGCCCTCGTCGACCCAGCGGTCGATCGTTTTCGCGTTGATTTCGGTGTAATCCATATTTTTTCCGATTTTATACGATTTTGCTCGTTTCTCCGCGCCTGAGCGCACAGACGACGCGTCTGCCGTCCGGCAGAACGAAGACCTGCTCAATGTCGGACGCCGCCTTGACCGAGGCGGCGGTCAGAATACCGTTTTCCCATTCAAGATCGAGAAGGTGTCCGCCGCGCACGCGAAGCCCCGTGATCCCGCCGCGTGCCCAGCGCTGCGGCAGCGCGGGCAGAAGACGGATCTCACCCGCGTGGCTGTGTACGAGCATTTCGAGCATCGCGGCGCCGATCGCCTGCGCGTCCGAGACCTGCGGCCAGCCGTGCGCGATGAGCATAAGGTTCGGCAGGAGCGTCTCATCCATCATACGGTCGATGACGGCAAGCGAATCGTCGCCTTCCGAGAGGCGCGCGTAGAGGCACGCGATCCAGCCGTAGCTCCAGCCCTGCCCGTGGTAGTTGTGGGAGAGACGGCGCGCAAGCGATATTTTCGCCGCCTCTTTGAGCGCGGGCGTTCCGTCGTTGATCTGTGTGCCGGGATAGACCGCGTAGAGGTGAGATACGTGCCTGTGACCGGGGTCGAATTCCTCAAAATCTTCGATCCACTCGCGGATGCCGCCGTAGCGCTTGCTGATTTCGATCTCGGGCAGACGCTTTTCGGCGTCGCGCACCTGCGCAAGATATTTGCCCGCACAGCCCGATTTTCCGAGGCAATCCTCGTAGATCGAGAAGAGATCGCGGGTGATCTCGACGTCCATCGTCGCCGCGTACGAAAGCCACGCGGGATTTCCGTTTTTGTCGAGATAGCGGTTTTCGGGCGAGTGCGAAGGGCAGGTGACGAGCTTGCCTTCGCCGGGGATCCCCTTGGGACATTCCACCAAAAAGTCGAGCAGGAAGCGCACGGCGCCCTCGATCAGCGGAAGGAGCGTTTCCTTCAGATATTTTTCGTCGGGATCACAGAGATAATGCTCGTAGAGCGTGCGGAGCATCCAGATGCCGCCGAAGGGCCAGATGCCCCATGCGCCGTCCATCGGCTCCGTGCAGCCGTAGATATCGGAGACGTGATGCAGGACCCACCCGCCCGCGTGATAATGGACGGCGGCGGTCTTCTCGCCGCGTTTTGCTGCCATTTTCATCCATCGGATGAGCGGTTCCACACATTCGGGCAGATTGAAGCCCTCCGCTGCCCAGTAGCTGATCTGCAGATTGACGTTCGGGTGGTAATCGCTGTTCCAGGGCGCGTTCATACTGCAGTTCCAAATGCCCTGCAGATTGGCGGGCACGCAGCCCGGACGGTTCGAGGAGATCAACAGATAGCGCAGCCACGCGAAGTACAATTCGCAGAACTGATCCCTCGCCAAAAGATCGGTCCGGCGCTTTTCGAGAAGCTCGGGAATCGTGCAGTCAATTTCCTGATCCGCGATGCGGAAAGTCTGTCTGCCCGTTTTTTCGCGGAATGCCCCGATATGGCGCGCGCGGAGCTCGTCATAGCCGATGTTTTCGACTTTATCGAGCGTATTTCTGCACTTTTCAATGGGATCGCCGCCGTAATAATTCGTCGCGCCCGCGATACGGAGTTCGATCAGACGCGCGTTTTTGATGATAATTTCCTTATCACGCGTGACGAGTTCGCCGTCGGTATAGACTCTGACCAAAGCGGCGAAATCGACGCCGCCGCCCTCGACGGTGCCAAAGAGGAAGATCGCATTGCCGTCTGCGGTGATCTTCACGTCCGACATTCTCCGGACGGAACAGATCGCGTCCTCCGTCACGCGCTCGTCGTCGACGACCCTGCGCCATACGATGAGGTCGTCTGCCATATCGGCGAACGCCTCGACGGCGCTGCCCTTATATTCGCGTCTGTCGCCGCGGCGCGTGAAGGCCTGCGTGTAGACGCCGTCGTCGAGATCGAGCCGGCGCTCGTAATTGTCGAGGATCCCGTAGTGCTCCGCGTGAATCATGACGTCGCAGAGCGGCTGATAGCTCTTGATTTTGCCGGGTACGCCCAGCATATCCTTGGCGTATTCCTCCGTTTTTTCGGTATCGCCCGAAAAGATCGCTTCGCGGACTTTTCCAAGCGCTTCGTACGCCTTCGGATTCGTTCTGTCGACGTAATTGCCCGCCCACACGGTCGATTCGTTGATCTGAAGTACCTCGTCGGTCTTCCCGCCGAAGATCATCGCGCCGAGGCGGCCGTTGCCGATCGGGAGCGCTTCGCCCCATTGCGAAGCGGGGGATGTGTAGATCATCTGATGCTTTTTCATACGTTACCTCCGTTTCTTGTGCGGCAGAATAAGCAGCCGCGAATCATTTTTCGATCAATACTGCCGTCTCCACATATCCGGTGCGATAAGGTCGGTTTTACACCTCGAACGTGAGCATATTCCACGAATAAGGATTAAGAACGACGTCCTTGCCGATCGCTTTCGTGATCGGCGCGACGCGTTCCTCGTCGGCGGTGTTCACCGCTTTCAGATCGTCGCATTCGAGCGCCGTGTGGCCGGTCAGCTTGAGATTTTCAAATCCCTCCGCCGCAAGATCGAGCGCAAAGGGATCGCTTGCGGAGCGGTTGACGGCGAAAACGGTCAGCGTTTTTCCGTCCTTCGACAGTACGGCGGACGCGTCCACGAAGGGGACGTCGCCGATCTTATCCGCCTCGTAGGTGTCCGACGCGCACGAAACGCGCAGGGCATTGCCGCGGCCGTTCTGCGAAGTGAGGAGGAACGGGTAGTAGATCGTCTGCGCCCACGCCCTGCCGCCGTTCTCGGTCATGATCGGCGCGATCACGTTCACGAGCTGCGCGAGGCACGCGATCTTGACGCGGTCCGAATGCTTCAAAAGCGTATTCAGAAGGCAGCCGACGAGAAGCGCGTCCTCGAACGTGTAGACGTCCTCGAGGAGCGGCGGCGCGACGGACCATTTCGGGACCTTTTTGTCCTTGTCGTGACTGTGGAACCAGACGTTCCACTCGTCGAAGGAGAGATAGATCGTCTTGTCGGATTTCTTTTCCGCTTTGATCTCGTCGCAGATCGCGGCGGTGGTCTCGATGAAACGATCCATTACGAGGGACTGCCCGAGGAACGCGGGCGTATCGTCGGCGGAATTGCCGTAATAGCTGTGCAGGGAAAGGTAGTCGATCCTCTGGTAGCACTCGCGCAGAACGGTCCTTTCCCACGAGCCGAAGGTCTCCATCTGCGGGTTTGAGCTGCCGCAGGCGACGAGTTCGATCGACGGATCCGTCCATTTCATGACCTTGGCGGTCTCGAACGCCGCCCGCGCGTATTCCTCGGCGGTCTTGTGACCGATCTGCCACGGACCGTCCATTTCGTTGCCGAGGCACCACGTTTTGATGCCGAATGGCTTGTCAAAGCCGTTTTGACGGCGCTTGTTCGCAAAATAAGTGTCGGTTTCGGAGTTGCAGTATTCGACGCGCGCCTGCGCTTCCTCCGCGCCGCGCGTGCCGAGATTGACCGCCATCATGACGGAGGAACCCGCGCGCCTTGCCCATTCCTGAAATTCGTCGATGCCGACTTCGTTGGTCTCTACGGACTTCCACGCGAGATCCATTCTGCGCGGGCGGAGTTCTTTGGGACCCGTGCCGTCCTCCCAGCGGTAGCCGGAGACGTAATTGCCGCCGGGATAGCGCACGATCGGAACGTTCAGGTCTTTGACGAGCTTCAGGACGTCGCGGCGGAAGCCGCAGTCGTCGGCATCGGGATGACCCGGCTCGTAGATTCCGCCGTAGACGGCGCGCCCCAGATGCTCGATGAACGCGCCGAACAGTCTCGGGTCGATCTCCGAAATGGGATTTTTACGGTAAATTTTCAGTTTCGCGTGTTTCATGATACGTCCTCTTTTCTTCGGAACGGATTCCGATTATTTCAATTTTGTGACGAGGCAGACGCACTCCACGTGTCCCGTGCGGGGGAAGAGGTCGACGGGGTGCGGGGTGTGGACGCGATAACCGAGATCCGCGAAAGTGCGGCAGTCGCGCCCGAGCGTTTCCGCGCTGCACGAGATATAGACCACCCGAGGGATCTTCTTTTCGGCGATCTTTTCGATCAGATTTTTCTCAACGCCGCTCCTCGGTGGATCCACGACCACCGTGTCGACGCCGTCGAGAATTTCGTCCGAGACGTTCGCGTCCGCGCAGAGAAATTCCGCCTCAAGCCCCGACAAACGCGCGTTTTCCTTCGCCATTTCGACGGCGGGCGCGACGATCTCGACGCCTCTGAGCGTAAAATCAGAGCCTTTTTCGCGTGCGAATTTCTTCATCGAGAGTCCGACCGTGCCGACCCCGCAGAAGAGATCGAGCAGATTTTCCGTCCCCGAAACGAGCGCGAGCTCGGCGGCTTTTTTGTAGAGAACCTCCGCCATATCGTGATTGACCTGGTAGAACGAGAGCGCGTGAACGCGGAAATCAACGCCGCAGAGATTGTCCTCGATATAATCTTTTCCGTAAAGAACACGCAAGGTCTTGCCCGTGATGACGTTCGTTTTTTCCTTGTTGACGTTCAGAACGATGCTTTTGACGGCGGGGAAGCGCGAAACGATGTATTCGCAGAATTCCTTTTCGAAGGGAAGCTTGTCCGCGTTGACGACGGGCATCAGTAAAATCTGCCCGCTCACCTTGCCGATCCGGAGGCACAAATGCCGCAAGATCCCTTTGCCCGTTTCTTCGTCGTAAACGGAGACGCCGCGCGCCCTGAAAAACGCAGAGGCGGCGTTCGCGACGGGCGAGAGGCGCTCGTCCTGCAGAAGACAGCCGTTTTCGCCCTCGGACTCAAACGGAACGACGCGGTGAGAGCGGCTCGCAAAGCATCCGATCCGCCCGTCTGGCGCGAAGGGATACTGGACTTTGTTGCGGTAGTGATCGGGAGATCCCGAAAGCACCGGCGGGATCGAAACCGTGAATCCGTGCTTACGGAAAACGTTCTCGACGTAAGAGCGCTTGAGCTCAAGCTCGTGCTCGTAAGAAATATGGCGGTAGACGCAGCCGCCGCAGTTTTTGAAAACGGAGCAGTCGGGGTCGACTCTGAAAGCCGACGGCTCGATCGTGTTTTCGATGCGCGCAACGCAGAAATCGCTGCCGATTTTGATGATCTTCGCTTCGACGACGTCGCCGTCCGCGGCGCCCGAAACGAACACGACCTGCCCGCTATCAAGGCGCGCAACGCCCATGCCGAGGTTGTTGAGGTCGGTGACTTTCAACGTGACAAGGTCATTTTTCCGCATTTTTCTTTGCCTTTCTGATGATGTCTTTGATCGTGATCGGGTGCGCGTCGAAGAATTTCTCCGCCTTCGGCAGCAAAAACAGATTGTAAAGAAGACTGATCGTGAAGCCGACGAGCGCGCCCGCGATGACGTCCGTCAAGAAATGGAGATAGCAGTACATTCTCGAAAACGCGATCAGAATGGCGAGGGGAATCATCACGAAGCCGAATTTCTTGTTCGCTTTCGTCATATTGAAGGCGGAGATCGTCGCCGCCTGCGCGTGACACGAAGGGAAGGAATAATCCTTCGGGACTTTGACGAGCAGGGGAAAATCGGGATTCAGCCAGCAGGGGCGCGGACGCGCGACCGTGAATTTGAGCAGAAGATTGCCGATCAGAATGCCCGTCAGGAGCGACAGGAGCATAACGAAGCCGTTCTTGCGGTATTTCGGCAGCAAAAAGAGCAGAACGCCGAGAGATACCCACAAAACGCCGTTCCCGACGACGCCGAGGGCGGGCATCAGAAAATCAAAAAATCCGCAGCCGAGATGCCCGGCGATCCAGTCGAGTATCCGCAGTTCGCAATTAGAAAGCGCTTCCATATTTTATTAAAATCCTCTCCGTTTTTTACGAAATAGTACAAACCGGGCAAAATCCGGTTGACATTTCCGATAATTTATATTATTATAGCAGAAAAGGGATATTTCGTCAAGAATAAAGGAGAAACTCAAATGAAAATATACGACGTTGAGAAGCACGAACCGAGCTTTTTGCCGGACGGCGAATGGGACCTCGTTTTCGCGGACGAATTCGACGGAAACACGCTCGACAGAACGAAATGGGACTACCGCCTCTCGATGATGGGCAAGGTGCATCCCGCGTGGACGGACGAGGGCGTCAGACTCGACGGCAAGGGCAACTGCGTCTTCGAACTTATCGAAAAAGACGGGATGCCCGTCAGCTCGCAGCTCCAGACCGGCTACAATTTTATGGATCAGCCGCTCGTCAGAACCACCTTCGAGAAGGACGATCTGCAGTGGACGATCGGAAAACTGCACGAAAATCTTTACACGCACACCTACGGCTACTACGAATGCCGCTGCAGACTCCAGCAGAAGGAAGGCTGGTGGACGGCGTTCTGGATCCAGTCGCCGATCATCGGCGCATCGCTCGATCCCGCCGAAAGCGGCTCCGAGCTCGACGTCATGGAGAGTTTTCATCCCGGCGTCGTCTCCCCGCACAACGCCTTTTCGGGCGGATACGGACTTGACAAAAAGAGGATCAAGGTCGGCGGCGTCACGGTAAACGAGAAGGAATTCCACCGCTTTGGGATCCTCTGGGACGAAACGGGCTACACGTTCTACGTTGACGGAAAAGAGGACGGTAAGATCACCGATCTCGTCTCCCGCCGCCCCGAATTCATTCTGATCACGACGGAGCCGAGAGGCTACCGCATGGAGCAGCACTACCCGACCGAGGAAGCTTTCGCGGCGATCGGCGACACCTTCGTCGTCGATTACGTGCGCGTCTTCGACAAACGCGCCTGACAAATCTGATTAAGGGGAAATTTTATGAATTTCAAGAAGATTTTGTGTCTGATCCTCGTTCTGGCGGCGGTTTTGACGCTTGCGTTCACCGCCGTTTCCTGCAAGGATAAGGGCGAAAATGAAGAAAAAGAAGAAAAAAAGACCGAGAAAAAGGACGATCCGAAGAAGCCCGAAAAGGGCCCGTTCGACGGGGAATACGATTTCCTTTTCGACGATCAAACGGTCGTTTTGACGCTTGCGGGCAAGAATTTCTCGTTCGCGTGCATCGACGATTATAAGTACCGCGCGGACGAACTGCCGGCGGAATTTTCCGACGGGGAGCAGTACTGGCTTTCGGAGCTTATGATCTACAAAGGGGAATTCACCGCCGATGAAGAGACGAAGACCCTGACGGCAAAGATCCCCGATCTGATCCTTGCCTTCCGCACGGGAAGCACCGACGGCGAAAAAACGCACGTGTTCTCCGAATACCTCGTCAAATCCATGAGGGAAGACGCGGCGAAGTACGAGGACAAAACGATCCGCGAGCAAATACTTGCCGAAGCGGAGTCTATCGAAAAGGGCACCGACGTTCCCGCCGAAAAGGTCGGCAGGTCGCATCCCGCGCTCACGCTCACGATCAGAGTCGATACAAACGCGCATAAGGCGTATCTCGTCAAAGAGATCGCCGTGTATCCCGACGGCGAGACCGAAACGACCGGTTTCGACGAAAACGGGAAGCCGACCGAATCGGTCTCGGTCTACGAGGACGAGGTCGAAGGCAAGGTCGTCGAGCGCTGCGTTTACGAATACGACGAAAAGGGAGATCTCGTCAAGAAAACCTATACCGACGAGAATGAAAAGCCGCTTGCCGTCTACCTCTATGAAAACGGCAGAGAAACGCAGGTTTCGCGCTACCGGGACGGCGTTCTTTACAACGACGTCCGGTTCGACGAGAACGGCGAAACGCTCGAGGAAACCGATTATTACGAAAACGGCAAGATCAAGACCCGTATGCTCTATAAGGACGGCAAAGCCGTCGAAAAGACTTTCTATGCCGAAGACGGCACCGTTGAGCGCACGGTGACTTTCGGCGAGGAAAATGAAGAGTCCGAGATCATTTACAAGAACGGTCTGCCCGTTTTGAAGTCCGTCACCGTGAACGGCAAGCTCATGCTCGAGATCGAATTCGACGAAAAGGGCAACGAATACTACGAAACGAGATACGATTACTACCCAAGCGGCATGAAGAAGAACGTATCGTCGTATTTCAAAGGCATTCTGAGCGAAGTATCCGATTTCAGCGAGGACGGTCTCAACGAAAAGCAGGTCCGCTACAAGGAAGACGGCTCGGTCTTCCAGACGATTTACAGCGTTATGAACTCCGCCGGCAATATCGTGGATCAGAAGTGGTACAATAATAAGGGCGTCAAGATCACCGATATCACCGCAAACGAGAACGGCAACGTGCTCCTTGAGATCAATTACGACGACGACGGCACCGAATTCAGACGCGACGAATACGAATACGACGAGAACGGATTCTGCGTCCACGAGGTCTGCAAGTATCTCGGCAAAGTAATGTCCGAAATGATCTACCGGCCGAAAGACCGTATGCGCACGACCGTTTACTATAACGATCTCGGCGTGCTCGGCAGCAGCACGGTCGAATATTTCGACGAAAACGGCAAAAAGATCCGCACCGAGAACTGCAAAAGCGACGGCACCGTCTACCGCGAGGAGATCTTCAACGAAATCGAAGAGCCCGTGACCGTCAATTATTACGAAAACGGCAAGCTCGACTTCGTTTACAGTTATACCTACAACGACCGCAGAATTCGCATAAGGGTCGTCTGCACGAACGCCGACGGGACCCTGTATTCGGAAAACATCTTCTCCGATAACGGCCGCTCCCTCTCCGAAACGGTTTACGACGAAAAGGGCAATATCACCGAGCAGTATATCTACGATTATTATCCGAACGGCAATATCAAGTCCTCGCTGCAGTACGGCGCGGGCGGCGTTCTGCGCGCGGAGGTGTACTTCAACGAGGACGGTCACGAACTGTACGAGAATCTGTACGACGTAAACGGCAATCTCACCGAGTACGCGAAGTTCGAATACTACGAAAGCGGCGCTTTCAAGCATTATGAGGACGTTTTCGTCGACGGCGGGCTCTACCGCGAGCGCGACGCGACGGAGGACGGACTCTATTCCATCGACAAATATTACGACGAAGGCGTTCTCTCGATGACCGACGAGATCGAGTACTATCTGAACGGATTCATCAAATCCTTCGTCGAAAAGAACGGCAGCGGAAAGATCTTCTACGCCGAATACTACGACGAGGAAGGAAACCTGATCGGCTGACAGCCTCCGAAACCTCCCGCGCGGGCAAGACCGCCACGGGAGGTTTTTTTGTATTTTGCTTGACAAACCGCAAAATTTATAGTAAAATGTAAAAAATACGAAAAAGAGGTATGATCATGAAACGATTTGCCAAGATCCTCAGCCTGATCCTCACGATCCTGACGGTACTCGCGGCGTTCGCCTCCTGCGCGCGGGACGGAGAAGAAGAGGACGACGAAAAGAACGGGAAGAAGGGTTCCTCCGGCTACGACGGCACGTACGACATCGTGTCCGGCGGCGAAGAAGCCGAACTCACGATCGACGGCAAGAAGATCACGCTTTCCGCGGCGGAAGAAGAAGCGGACACAGAGGAGCTCATCGAGGAGCTGGGCCTTGACGAGAACGCGGACGTGACGATGTCCGAAGTGGTGAGCTACGTCGGCACATGGGAAAAGGACGGCGACGGTACGATCAAGGCGGACTTCACGGAGATGAAGACCGGCGTCACCTTCAAGGGCAAGGACGCCGATAAGGCGAAGAAAGCGTACATTGGGTATCTCGAGGAAAATCTCGAGTATTTCGGCGACGACCCCGAAGCGAAGAAGGGCATCACCGCGATGATCGACTCCGTCAAGACCGGCAAGCCTATGAACTATGAGGATATGTACGGCGAAAAGGGACCCGAGATCATCGCCGTCATCGGCCTCGACACGAAGAACAAGACCGCGAAGATGATCTCCTCGAAGCAGATCGTGCTCGACGAGGACGGCAAGGTCGACTCCTATACGGAAACGAAGTATAACGACGACGGCAATCCCGTTGAGGAAAGGCATTTCGACGCCGACGGCAGGCTGACCGGCTCGGACACGACCGAATATTACGGGAACGGCAACGAAAAGAAATACACCACCTATGACGCAAACGGCGCGATCGAGGCGATCCGGGAATACCACGAAAACGGCAGAGAGAAGGAGCACTCGATCTATATCGACGGCAGGCTCAAATTCGTCGAAACGTTCGACGAGGAGGGCAACTGCGTCAAGACGCAGTACTACGACGAAAACGGGCAGCCCTACGATCCGTTCGGCCCCGTCGTGCCCGTCGAACCGACGCGGGACCCCGACTGCACCTACGACGAGAACGGAAACGTCGTCGAGCGCAGATATTACGACGAAAACGGCAATCTTTCCGTAAAGACCGTTTACGAATACTACGAAAGCGGCGCGCTCAAACGCGAGACCTCGTACGACGCCGTCGGCAATATGCTCGAGGATCACGAATATTTCGAGAACGGCGGCGATAAAAAGGAGAGCTATTACGAGGAAGGCACGCTCATTCAGCGCAGCGAATGGGACGAAAACGGGAATCTTATCGAGGAATATTCCGTTGAATGGGGCGGGCGGATCACCCGCAGGACCTTCGTCTTCGACGAAAAGGGCAGGGAGATCGAGTCCTGCCGTTACGCGCAGGACGGCGTGACCGTGAATACGAAGACCGTGACCGAATACTACGAAAACGGAAACAAGAAGCACGTCGTCGATTATAGCGACGGCGACGTCGTATTCATCGACACCGAATTCTACGAAAACGGCTTCGAAAAGATCATCAAATGCTACTTTAACGACGGAACGCTCTCGCAGGTCATGACGTTCAACGAGGACGGCACGAGAGGCCCCGATACGACATTCGACGAGAACGGCAAGATTAAGAGCGAGACCGAATATTATCCCGACATCTCCACGAAGATCGAAAAGACCTACGTGGACGGCAAACTCAGCCACGTTTCCGAATACTATGAAAACAGAATGGAAAAGGCGAGGATCGACTACTATCCGAGCGGCACCGTTTCCTACCTTCTGCATATCGACGAAAAAGGAAGGGCCATTGAGGAAGCCTACTACGACGAAAAAGGGAAAGCCACCCGCCATTATCTCCATACCTACGACGAGAACGACAGACTGATCGAGGAAAGCACAGGAAACGACGACGACGGGATGGAAAGAACGGTGTACGAGTACGACGAAAACGGCGTTCTGACCGCGGACGTTACTTACGACGCCAAAGGGAAAGTGAAGGCGAAGACCTCCTACTACGCAAACGGGAACCGCCGTATCCGGGAATATTACGAGGACGGCGTGCTCTATAACAAAATAACGTATGCCGAAAACGGCACACGGATCGAAGACGTGTACGTCCGGTCAGACGGAACTCTCTACAGCAAGAGCGTTTACGACGAAAACGACAACGTCGTCGAGATGTTCTATTACGACGAGAAGGAAAACGTCGATCAGCACTACGTCTATACCGACGATGAAAATGGATTCAGAATTCTTGAAAGGTACTACGACGCCGCCGGCAATCTGACGGGTTACAGGGAATTTTCCTACGAGAACGGGGAAATGGTCGAAGCCAGGGACTATATCAACGAAAACTATATGTGGTGCAAAACGGTTTTCGACGCGAACGGAAACATTACCGAATATTATTACGACAAGAACGGCAATCCGACGGATCCGTATTATCCGTTCCATGATTGACTTTTTGGGGAAATTACTTGACAAACCGCAAAAAATGTGGTATTATGCAGAAAATACCGAAAAGGAGCAACACTATGAAAAATTTTGCAAGAATCCTCAGCATCATTCTGGCGATCCTGACGGCACTGTCCTGTCTGGCTCTCGTTTCCTGTAACGAAAAGGACGAAGACGACGAGGACGACAAAAAGAGCGGCTCTTCTTACGACGGCGTCTACGACATCAATACGGGCAGCGAAGCTTCCGAAAAGCTCGAGATCAAGGGCAACAAGGTCACTCTCAGCGGCGGAGACGTAATCGACTCCGAAGAAATGATCAGCGAGCTCGGTCTCGAAGAAGGAACCGACGCGCAGATGATCGAAAAAATGGTTTATACCGGCACGTGTAAAGAGGACGGCGACGGTGTGATCATCGCAGAGTTCACGGAACTCAAGATCGGCCACGTCTTCGAAGGCAAGGACGCCGAGAAGGCAAAAAAGGCGTACGTTGAGTACCTTGAAGGTGTGCTCGCGTTTGCCGAAGACGATCCCGAGACCGCTTCCATGGTCAACGCTATGCTGAAGTCGATCAAGGAAGACAAATTCCTCGATTACAAGGACGTGTTTGACGAGATCCCGCCCGAGATCACCGCGACCATCAAGCTCGATACCAAGAAAAAGACCGCGATTCTGACCTCCACGGTGGACGTCTTCAAGGACGAAAACGGCAAGATCGTCTCCAAAACGGAAAGTAAGTACGACGAAAACGGAAACGAGATCGAATCCAAGGAGTACGACGAAAACGGCGAGCTGACCGAGGTCACGAAGATGGAGTACTACCCGAACGGCGAGCTCAAGAAGCGCACGCATTACGATGCCGAGGGCAACGTCACGAGCTCCTGGGAATACGATGAAAACGGCGACGTTATTTGGTAAGATCACTCGAAAACGCGATCGTTTTCATTTGAAGCGGAAGGTCAACGACCTTCCGCTTCTTTTTTTGCTTGACAATTCGGAAAATGTGTGATAAAATAAGAAAAAAGCGCGTGGAGGCATCGGTTTATGAAACGTATTGCAAGAATTTTGTGCATGATCCTTGCGGCTTTGATGATTTTCTCATCGTTGATCGCGTTTTCGGCGTGCAAAGATAAAAACGACGGCGAAAAGGGCGAAAAGTCAAAGGAAACCACCGAAGAAAAGGGAGGGGAACCCAATCCCGAGCCGCTCAAAAAGTCGTACGAAACGAAATATTACGGTGGGGACGCCGAGATCCTGCTCGAAAACGGCGTCGCCGAGCTGACGTCCGGGGAGTTCGGACCTCCCGATATGGCAGCGCTTCTCGAACTTGACGGAAACGACGGCAAGAACGTCGGACGCGTCTATTCGATCACGGGTACTTACAAGGAGGCGGACGGAAAGGTAATCGCCTCCATGACACAGAAAAAAGTGAAGTTCGTCTTCACGGGCGAGAACGGGCAGAAGTACAAGGATGCCTACCTCGAATGGCAGCACAAGTTCGCCGATGCGTGGGATGACGAGTCCGACGCGCTCACGGGACCGAACGCGGTGATCGACGCGATCGAAAACGACAAGTTCGTCGAAGTCGAAAAGATCGGCATGGACCCGCTGTGCCCGACGACGCTCGAGCTGAAGCTCGACAAAGACGCGATGACGGCGCAAATGCTGGCTATCAAAGAAGAGACTGCGTACCCGGGCGGCAAGAGCATCACGCTGCTCAATGAAAACGGCGATATGATCGGATTCGAAGATTACGACGCAAGCGGTGCTTTGCTGCTTGTGGAAGTGTACGACGAAAACGGCAGCTTAAGAAGCGCCGAGAACTACGAAAACGGCATCATCGTCGAAAAATTCGAATACGACGAAAACGGCGATCTTGTCTATAAAACGCATTACGAGGAGGGCAAGGTCGAATTCGTTGATACTTACGAAAAAAACGCTCTCCTTTACAGAGAATATCCGAGCGAAAACGGGAAAGTCGCGCGCCGGAAGTATTTTGACGAAAACGGCAGGATCGTCAGAGAGAGCGAGTTCTCCGAGAGCGGCAAACTCGTCAAAATGAGTACCCGTGACGCAAACGGGGTGATCGTCGCCGTCAACGAATACGACGAAAACGAAAATCTCGTCCGCACGACCCGCTACGAGGAGGACGCTACGTTCGTTGATACGTTCGACGGGAACGGAAAACTCACCGAAGAAACCGTTTACGACACGAACGGCAAAGTCATTTCGTCCGAAAAATACGTTTACGACGACAAGGGAAATCTGATCGAAGTCGGAAAGTACGACGAAAACGGCGAACTTCTTGAGAAGGAAAAGTTCACCCTCGACGAAAACGGAAACAAGATCGCAAGTATTACGACCGATGCGAAGGGCACCGTCCTTTACGAGAGCGAATTTTACGCAAGCGGCAGACAGAAGACTCTCAAAACCTACGAAGACGGCAAACTTCTGACCTTTGAGACCTACAACGAGGACGGAAACCTCGTCGAAAAGATCGACTACTACGAAGACAGTCAGAACAGATACGTTTACGAATACAACGCCGCCGGCGTGCGCACGGGCGGCAAGATGTACGACGAAAACGGAAACGTTCTCGGCGAATTCACCTACGACGAAAACGGAAACGATCTTTCCGAGCGCTACTACGACGAAAAGGGCAATCTGACCTCCGAGGGGTACTACGATCCCGACGGAACGTACCATTGGAAGACCTATTGGGGCGGCAAAATCAGCTATCAGGAGATCCGGAGTGCCAACGAAGTCACTTCGATGTACTACGACGAATTCCTCAACTATTACGGCAAAGCGGTCATTCGTTATAACGTAAACAACGAGATCCTCGAAGAGCTCGAATACGACAAGTTCGACAATCTGGTCAGCGACCGCGTCAACGTCTACGACGAAATGGGACGTCTCGTCAGTTACACCACGCTCGACGGCAGCGGAAAGAAGATCGAGACGGGCGAATTCGAATATTACGTCACGACGGGCGAAATGCGCGTCTGGCGCGTGCGCTATGGGGACGGAGCACTGAAAATCGAGCGCGATTACTACGAAAACGGCGAGATAAGCGCGTATTATTCCTATTATCCGAGCGGGAAGCTTGAGAATCAGTCCCGCTACGACGAAGAGGGCAACTGCGTTTACGACGCTTCGTACAGCGAACTCGGATTTGCGACGTACGAGCGTGTCGTCGGCGAGAAGGACGTGACGGTCACTGCGGCGCACGACGACGGAAAGATCTACCGCATCGAGAAATGGACGCTCGACGGCGAACTGATCTCCATGGAAGTGTTCTGAGAAGAATAAGAGGAGCATAACGGAATGAGAAAATCGATTTTTTTGAAAATCACGGCAGGGATTTTGCTTCTGATCGTCCTTTTAAGTGCGGTTTCCTGCCGTAAGAAGGAACAAAATACGGGCAAGGTCTATTCGATCACAAACGGCAATCCCGATATGACTTTGACGCTTGACGGCGAAAACGCGAAGATCACGACTGTCGTCACGACCTCCCTCGGCGATGAAACGATGGAGGCGCTCGGTCTTGCCGACGCGCTCCGCGATACTGTCGTCAAGGAAGTCCATACGACGATCCTTGAGGGAACGTTCAAAACGCTCGATAACGGCGGCGTCAGCGGCGTAAGCGTTCGCTGCGCGCATACGCTGCTCGGTCTTGCCTATACGGGCGACGGCGCCGAAGACGTTCTCAGAATCGAGATCGAGCGCCATCAAAGTCTCGCCGCAGAGGCGCGCACCGCCGGCGATCCGGACGGCACGGCAAGCCAGTACGACGCTTACGTCGAAATGCTTGAGAGCGGCGAGCTTATCGAGGCGACGCGCCTCGGCTACGGGCAGTACGACATGGGATACGTCTTTTCGCTCGACGAGTCCGAAATGACGGCAACGCTCAAAAAGCAATCCAACTACGATGAAAACGGCGTCGTTTTAGACGAATGCACCTTCTCCGAGGACGGTTCCGTCGTTTCGGAAAACAAATACGCAAACGGCGTTCTCGTCGAGGCGGACGAATTCTTTGCAAGCGGACGGCTCAGCCACAAGATCGTTTATCAGGCGCCGAACGTGCCCGATTACGAGCGTTTTTACAACGAAAACGGCGAGATCGTGCACAACGCTCTTTACGACCAAAACGGCAAACTGATCCGCGAGGATTATTACGACGGGCAGGGGTGCTATCACGGCGTTGACTACTACGAAAACGGGCAGACGCGCGCCGAAGAGCTTTACGACGCAAACGGCGTTTTCTCGGTCTTCCGCGAATTTACCGAAAACGGCGATCTGACGTACGAAGAAAAGCCCGTCGGCGACGGCACTTTCGAAGGATTTTTCTTTGAAAACGGCGTCAAAACGGGGAAAAAGATCCTGAACGGGCAGGGAAAAATCATTTACGAGGCGACTTTTGACGCCTCGGGCAATATCGTCACCGAGCAGAAATACGACGAAAACGGCGAGCCCATCCCCGCCGTATAAAACAAACGAAAAAACGCCCGCAAGGGCGTTTTTTCGTGGGTGTGTTCGTGCCGTCAGATCTTCTGCGCGCGGGCGGCGCCGTCGAGTCTGACGGCAACGATCGCCTCGCACGGCGCGGGCGCGTTCTCCGGGAGAAAAACGTAAAGCCTGTGCTCGTCGCGCGCCGGCTCGTAGGACTGCGAATATTTCAGATCCTCGCCCGTCGGAAGGAATCTGACGGACAAAACCTTCGTTTCAAGTCCCGTCAGCAAAATCCTGCCGGGGAATCCCGGGTAGTGCGTCACGTGCAGATAGAGCGTCTGGCGCTCTTTCGAATAAGTCACCTCGCCGAACGGAAGAAGATAGGGAAAATTCGGGATGTTCGTCGTGCCGAAAATGCTCTCGCCGAAGCGATCGAGCCATTTTCCGACGTTTTCAAGCACCTCGGCGGATTGCTCGGGGATCTCGCCGTGCTGATCGGGGCCGACGTTGAGAAGAAGATTCCCGCCCTTGCCGTTGATGCGCGCAAGCGTCGAGATCACTGTTTCGGGGGATTTGAAATCAAAGTCGAAAGAGCTGTAGCCCCACGAGGAATTGAGCGTCATGGGCACTTCCCACGGCTCGCTGCTTGAAAGAAGAGGGATCGCGTTGTCCGCCGCCTGCCGGTAGTCGCCGAGGCGGTAGCCGATGCGCCCGTTGATGAGGCAGTCCGGCTGAAGACGGTGAACGAGCTCGGCAAGCTCGCGGCACAGCCCGATCGGCATATCGTAGGGCGTGTCGAACCAGATCATGTGGATCTTGCCGTAGTTCGTGAGCAATTCCGTCACCTGCGGAACGACTTTGCCGTAAAAATATTTTTCAAAATGCTTTTCTTTCGGGTCAAAATCCCACGTGTTGCCGTTTCCGTCGGGATCCTCCCAGTCCTGCATCTGCGAATAGTAGACGCAGAAGGGAAGGTCTTCGGCGTGCGCGGCGTCCGCGAATTCCTTGATGATATCGCGCCCGTAGGGCGTTTTCATCACCGTATAGTCCGAGACGGCGGAATCGAACATCGCAAAGCCGTCGTGGTGCTTCGACGTCACGCAGAGGTATTTCATTCCCCATTTTTTTGCGTTTCTGACGTAATAATAGGGATCGAAGCGGTCGGGATTGAATTTTTCCGCGAGTTTTTTATATTCGGAAAGCGGGATTTTCGCGTTTTTCATGATCCATTCGGTGCCGAAAGGGATCTTTTGGCCCTCCCAGACGCCGCCAGGGATCGCGTAGAGCCCCCAGTGGATGAACATACCGTATTTCGCTTCACGAAACCATTTGAGGCGGTCGTTTTCCATTATTCGCTCCACTTCTTTTTGAGAGAATTCAAATATACGTTCCAGTCAAAGCGGCTGAAATAGTGCGTGCCCGCGCGCTTGTGATAGCAGATATTGCCGTCGTCGAAGTTGTCGCCGATCACGGGCAGACGGTCGGGATGCACAAATCCGTTCTCTCCCCATTTTACGGACGCCGCGCAGAGGGACAGGTACTGCGAATTCGGATCCGCCCACGCGTCTTCTTCGGCAGCTCCCGTCAGAACGAGGCGCGGCGCGATCAGGGAAATCAGCCAGTGCTGGTCGAAAGCGGGGAGATTTTCCGCGAATTTCGCGTAATTTTCGCAGAACCAGTAGGGAAATCTGCGGATGATGTCGGAAATCTGCTCGCCCGTGTTTCCGCGCGCGACGGCGTCGCCGGAGCAGCCCGCGCAGGAGGAAATCACGGCTGCGAAGCGCCCGTCGACGGCGCCCGTCAGGAGCGCCGTTTTGCCGAGGCGCGAGTGCCCCGCGACCGCGACCTTGTCGGGGTCGATCTCGGGGCGCGAGAAGACGAAATCGAGGACGCGGCGGTTCGCCCACGCCCACATCTGGAGTTTACCCGGGGCTGACGGAGATCTTTTGCCGTTTTCGAAGAGGATCCCGGCAAGTCCGTTCGTGAAATCGCCGTCGTCGGAGGTAACGTCCTCGTAGCAGAGGTGGAAGAGCGCAAAGCCGAGGTCGACGATCTCCTCGGCGGGGGTATAGCGCGTCGGGACGTCGCGTGTGAAATCGTTATGGATGACGGCGGGGAATTTCCGATCGCCCTTCGGGATGATCGCCTCGAAGGGGAAGGAGAATTCCTTGCCGCAAATGACGGTATGCGCCGTGACCTCGTAGAGGATCGCCTTGCCGGCGGCGAAATTCTTGCCGTTCTTTTTGCGGATATTTGCCTCGAACTCGCATTTTTCGGGCTCGGGGACGGGATAGCCGTATTCGTTTTCAAAGAGTGTCTGCAAAACCGTATCGCGAGTCGTTGGGAGCGCGGGGAGATCTCGTTTGTTGAGTTCGGATTCTATGAAGTTCATTCTGTAATTCCTTTCAACGTTTCCTTCGTTCATTATACACTGCGTTCGGGCGTTTGTCAAGAGAGTGCGCGATTTGCGCGGAATCGCGCAAAAAAATCTTATCAAAAGCGTCAAACCCCTTGACAGACCGACCGAAAATGATGTATAATCAAATAAACCTATATGAAAAGGAGAAAAAATATGGTTGCAAGAAAAGAACTCCGCGCAAGAGCAAGACAGCAGCTCGGCGGCGGAATTTTCAAGACGAATTGGCTGGTTTTCGTACTCGTTGAGTTCGTCGTCGGAGCCGTTGCCGCGGCAGCGGCGGCGATCGGCGGCATCGGAACCTACATCGTGATGGGTCCGATCGCGTACGGTGTGGCGCGTATGTCCGTCAAACTGATCGCCAACAGCGAAAAGGTCGACTATCAGAGCGTGATCACCGGATTTTCCGATGATTTCCTGCAGGCTTTCCTGCTCGGACTGCTCACGGGCCTTTTTGAATTCCTCTGGAGCCTGCTCTTCGTCATTCCCGGAATCGTCAAGCACTATGCGTACTCGATGGCTCCCTTCATTCAGCAGGACAGCGAAGACAAGAACTGGAAGAAGTGCCTCGACGAGAGCCGGAAGATGATGAAGGGCCACAAGATGCAGCTCTTCCTTCTCGAGCTCAGCTTCCTCGGTTGGATCATCCTCGGCGCTCTCTGCTTCGGTATCGGTACGCTGTTCGTTATTCCTTACATGGATATGGCGAAGGCGAACTTCTACGACGAGCTGAAGAAGAACCCCGTCGTCGAATAATTTTAGTTTGATGCAAAAAGCTCTCCGTGCGGAGAGCTTTTTGCGTTTGGGGATAACCGCGTTGTTCGCTCCGACGTCGTAGGGCGGGGGCAAGCCCCCGCCCTACGGAGCATGTGCGAACAACGAGAGTATTCCGTAGGGGTCGGCGGCATCGGCGACCTGATCGTGACCTCCACCAGCCGCCACAGCCGCTTAAAAGCTTGATAATTCAATACCGTCAGGGGCTTAATTGAAATCCGCTACCCAACGTGCGGCCAGCTCCACCCAGTTCTGCAGATGCGGGTTGACGTAATTTTCCCGCCCGCACGCGGTACTCTCATCGCCAAGGGCGAGACCGTGAGGACCTTCCGGGTAGATGTGCAATTCAAAGGGTACGCCCGCTTTCCGCATGGAGGATGCCATCATCAGGGAATTCTCCACGGGCACGCAGTTGTCGTTGAAGGTGTGCCAGATAAAGGCGGGGCAAGTATCGGCATCCACCTGCTTTTCAAGCGAGAATTGTTCAAGAAGGGCAGGGTCGGCGCCGAACTTCACGCCGGAAACGCGATCGGCGGAACCGCGATGCGCAAATTCACCGGTTGTGATAACGGGGTAGCAGAGGATCATGCCGGTGGGGCGGGCGATCTCGTTTGCCACGTTCTCACCGAGAATGGCTCTCACGCAGGGGTGCTTCCACAAGGTGCCGATAGAGGCGGCGCAATGCCCGCCGGCAGAAAAGCCGCATACGAATACGTAATTTGGGTCTACGTTGAAGGCGGCGGCGTTTTCACGCACGTATTTTACCGCAAGCGCGGCCTCACAGAGCGGCGCGAAATCGGCGGCACCCTCCTCCAGTGTGTAATCGAAAATAAAGGCGGCGAAACCCGCCGCGAGAAATTTGGCGGCAATGGGCTCTGCCTCACGGTCGGAAAGCATGTGATAACCGCCGCCGGGGAATACGATAACGGCACGGCGGGGCGTCTGACGCAATTCTTCGGTATTGGAGAGGCACATAGCGGTAAGGGTTGCGCCCTCAAAGGGGTGCAGAGTAACGGTGCTTGTAATCATAAAAGCGATCTCCTTTTCGTTGATAGAACCAGTGTAGCACAATTAAACATAAAATGCAACAACCGAGACAGCAAAATATCTCCTTTTTTGACTACGTAGAATATTTTTCAAAAAAAATGAAAAAAACACTTGACAAACGCGGAAAAGTGTGATATATTAGCAAGGTACAAGCCGCAGACAGCAGGTTGGATGTGCAAATATCCGGAAATCCTGCCGAGGTAAGAACGAATCTTCATAGTGATATGTTGTCGTGCTTTCCGGGACGTTTGCGTCCACGGGAAGTTTTTTTGTTGCTTGTATAAGTCAAGGCAAATATTTCAGGAGGTAAAAACAAATGCCCAGCGCAAAGATTCTTGAAGAGAAAAAAGCACTCGTTGCGTCTCTTTCCGAAAAGATCAAGGGTTCCGTTTCCGGAGTCGTCGTCAATTACCAGGGTATCACGGTCGCGGATGACACCGCACTCCGTACCGCTCTTCGTAAAGCAGGCGTCGAATACAAGGTTTACAAGAACTCGATCACCAAGAGAGCTTGCGAAGAAGCCGGTTACGGCGACCTCGCCGAAAAGTTCGTCGGTATGACCGCCATCGCGATCTCCGCTGACGACGCAGTCGCTCCCGCGAAGGTCCTGAAGGAATACGCAGACAAGATCGAGAGCTTTGAAATCAAGGGCGGCTACGTAGACGGCGGCGTCATCGACGCTTCCAAGGTAGAGGCTCTTGCAGCGATCCCCGCAAAGCCCGTTCTGATTGCAAAACTGATGGGAAGCATGAAGTCCCCGGTCGCAAAACTGGCTGTATGCCTGCAGGCGATCATCGACAAACAGGGAGAGGCAGCTCCCGCAGCAGAAGCACCTGCTGCAGAATAATTCTGCCGAATACACCAATCTCAAAAAAATATTTGAAGTTAAATGGAGGAAATTATCATGGCATCCGAGAAAGTTACCGCACTTTTTGAAGAAATCAAGGGTCTGACCATTCTTGAAATGGCTGATCTCGTTAAGGCACTGGAAGAGGAATTCGGCGTTTCCGCAGTCGCAGCAGTCGGCGCAGCTCCCGCAGCAGCAGGCGCAGCAGCTCCCGCTGAAGAAGAGAAGACCGAGTTCGACGTCGTTCTGAAGGCATTCGGCGCGAAGAAGCTTGACGTTATCAAGGTCGTTCGTGAGATCACCGGTCTCGGTCTGAAGGACGCGAAGGATCTCGTTGAGGGCGCTCCCAAGAACATCAAGGAAGGCGTTTCCAAGGACGAAGCTGACAAGATCGCTGAACAGCTCAAGGCTGCAGGCGCAGAGGTCGAAGTTAAATAATTTAACTCCTCTGTACAAACGAAACGGTGCGGAACGCGTTCAGAGTTCCGCGCCGTTTTATATTTTTCGAAACGGAGACGATATTATGAGTGAGATCAAACGCGAATATTTTGTCGGCGAACGCGCGCTTTTCAAGGCACACGACCTTGTGATCAGCGAATGCACGTTCGCGGACGGCGAATCACCGCTCAAGGAAGGCAGAAATCTCACGCTCGACAACTGCCTTTTCAAGTGGAGATACCCGCTCTGGTACTGCCGCGGAGTCAAGGTCGACTCCTGCACGTTCTTCGAGGACGCGCGCGCCGGCATCTGGTACACGGACGACGTCGAGATCCGCAATTCGACCCTTTTGTTCCCGAAATCCCTGCGCAGATGCAAAAATATGACGCTTGAAAACGTCACGATCCCGAAGGCGAGCGAAACGCTCTGGGCGTGCGAAGGCGTGAACGCGAAGAATATCGACGTCACGGGCGAATATTTCGCGATGAATTCGTCGGATTTGACGATCGACAATCTGAATCTCGCGGGCAAATATTCCTTCGACGGCGTTAAAAATGTCGTGATCGACCACAGCCGCCTCGTCACGAAGGATTGCTTTTGGAACAGCGAGAACGTCACCGTGAAAAACAGCTTCGTGACCGCCGAATACATCGGCTGGAACTCGAAAAACATGACGTTCGAGAACTGCACGCTCGAAAGCCTGCAGGGATTCTGCTACATCGAGAATCTGAAGCTTGTCAACTGTCGGCTCATCAATACGAACCTCGCGTTCGAGTATTCGACGGTGGACGCCGATATCGTCGGCACGATCGACAGCGTCAAGAATCCTCGTTCCGGCAGGATCGTCTGCGACGGCATCGGAGAACTCATTATGGAAGAGTCCGAGGTCGACCCCAAAAAGACGGAGATCATCATCCGGAAATAAATGAAAACGCTCCCAAAAGGGAGCGTATTCATTTTGCTTTTATTTTCCCGCTACGGCGAGAAGCTCGGCGTAGACATCGTTGACCGCTTCGGCGGCTATAAGCATCTCGTCGACCGTGTTTTCGATCGAAGTGCTGACGCGGACAGTCGAAAGCGCGGCGCTTTCGTCGAGTCCGTAGGACGTAAGCGCGAAACTCTTGTGCCCGCCGTTCGACGAGCAGGCGGAGCCGCCCGATACGCACACGCCGCGCACGGACAAGGCGTTGACGGCGTGCGACGAAAGGACGTGCGGGAGCGTGATGCTTACGATGTGATCGACGTGCCGTTCGGGCTCGTTGACGACGATCCTTTTATCAAGCGCGCCGAGAAACGCCGAGCGCAGCTCTTTTGCGTGGGAAAGGTAAGTATCAAGTTCTGCGGCGCCCTGCTTCGAGGCGCCCGCCAAAGCCGCGATCCCGAGAAGATTTTCGGTGCCGGAGCGCATTCCGCTCTCCTGTCCGCCGCCCAGAAGGATCGGGACGAGCTTCTTCGCCTTCATCACTTTTTCGTCGACGAGAAGAGCTCCGACGCCCTTCGGCGCGTGGATCTTGTGCCCGCTGATCGTGATCATATCGGCGCCGAGCGAGACGGCGGAGGGCTTCATTTTGAGAAATCCCTGCGTGAGATCCGTGTGCGTGACCGCGTTCGGAGACAAACGCTTCGTCAGAGCAAACGCGGATTTTACGTCGTAAACGGCGCCCGTTTCGTTGTTGACCGCCATGATCGAAACGAGGACCGTGCGCTCCGAAAGATTGGAGGCGAGTTCGTTCAGATCGATCTTTCCGCCGACCGTTTTCAGATAGTAAACGTCGATCTTTCCCATTTCGGAGAGCCGTTTCAGCGGCTCGAGCACCGCGGGATGCTCGCTGTCCGTCGTGATATACTGCGGCTTGAAACGGAAATTTTTGGCAAGATACGTGCCGAAGATCGCGAGATTGTCGCTCTCCGATCCGCAGGCGGTGAAGATCAGACGGTACGCTCTCTCGTCACGAACACCGAGCGCCGCCATTACGTCGGCGCGCGACTGATCGAGCAGACGCTTCGCTTCGATGCCGAGCGCGTGTACCGACGAAGGATTTGCGTATTTTTCGGTCGCTTCTTTGATTTTTTCAAGCGCACCCGCCCTGAGCGCGGTCGTTGCGCTGTTGTCAAGATAGATCATATCAGTCGATCACGATCAGGGCGACCATATCGGCGACGTCGGAGGCGTGTCTTTCGTAAAGCGCGGGCGTTGTGATCTACGCGTTGTCCCAGTCCACGCTTGAGGATGTGACGGTCGAGGACTGCCGAACCAAGGGCG
>JAZLHQ010000200.1:0-2188 GCA_045616925.1 Eubacteriales bacterium
GGCGAGAAGATCGCCGTCACGGGTGCCAACGTCTATCACAGCTTCGTCGGCGTCGATCATTTCGTCAAGGAAATGATCGGAAACGACGCTGAGATCCGCGCGGAAAACTACGTTTTCGACTACGAAACGATGGATCCCGAGGCGGACGAGACGAAACTCGGCACGCTCTCGGAGATCTATAAGTCGATCGCCGACCCGAGCGGAAGGCTTATGCTCTGCGCCCACCGGGGCGACCACGTCAATCTGCCCGCGAACGCGATCGTCGGAATCACTTCCGCGATCGAAAACGCCGAAGCGGATATGGTTGAGATCGATTTGCAGAAGACGAAGGATGGTTACTGGGTCCTCTGCCACGATCCGACGCTTTCAAACACGACCGACTGCGGAAAATATATCGGCAAAGCGGGCTGGCCGACGGACGCGAACGTCTCTTCGTGGACGCTCGCGCAAATCAGACAGTTAAAACTTGAAAATTCGGACTATACGATGCCGACGTTCGAGGAGATCCTCGACGTTTCGCGCGGAAAAGTCCTGCTCGTACTCGATAAAGTCGTCTCCTCGGGCGGACTTCCTGCCTGCGAGGAGCTTTATGGGATCGCTTGGCGGCACTGCGCGGTCGAAACGCTGATGTACCAGTGCTACACCGCGGACGCCCTGCCCGATTCCTTCTTCCAAAAGATCTTTAGCGAAACGGGCATCCGTCTCGTCAGACATTTCGTCACGAGCGACACGGGCGAAATGCGGAAATTCATCGCGTCGCACACGGAAAAAGAATACGTCATCGAGACCATGCACGCGTTCTTCGACTCCGATTTCGCCTATACGAATTCTCCGATCCTTTCGATGGCGGCGGGGAAGTGCCGCGTCGCCGCGAATACTCTGAACGGCAAGCTCGGGCTTGAAAAAGACAGGCTTTCCTCGTGGAAAACGCTTTACGAAGCGGGATTTTCGATGATCCAGACCGACGAGCCGTATAAACTCCGCGATTACGTTTTGCAGACGATTAAGCAGGGCGGCAGAACGGGCGATCTCAAAAACGGCGAGGATCTGACGATCGGGGGCGCATCCGACTGGCAGGCGTTCGCCGACAAGGTCGCCGCCGGCACGACGTTCGACCGCTGCACCGTGACGCTTTCCCAAGATATCGATTTCGGCGGGGCTCTCATAAAACCCGTCGGAACGTCGGACGCCCCGTTCATGGGGACGATCGTCGGCAACGGTCATACGCTCAAGAATTTCACGATCGACGCCGGAAACGCTCCCGCCGCGCTTATCGGCACTGCGTGCAACGCGAAGATCTCCGATCTCATGATCGAAAACGCCTCGGTCAGAGGCAGCGCTCTGCAGGCGGCGGGTCTCGTCGCGGACGCCTATTTGACAGAGATCAGCGGCTGCCGGGCAGAAAATATCACGCTCACTTCGACCTCGACCTCGAATTCCTATACGGAAAGCGGCAAGGGCGGGCTCGTCGGCTACGCGACCGACTCGAAGATCACGAATTGCTCGGTGACGGGCGTGACGATCACGGGACACCGCGACGTCGGCGGTACGTTCGGCGACATCGCGAACTGCACGGTTGAAAACTGCACGGCGGAGAACGTTTCGGTCACGGCGACGGGCAACTCCGTCGGCGCGTTCACCGGGAACAATCACTCAAGCGTCGTCACGAACTGCAAAGTGAGCGGAAAGGTCTCGACGGCGGGCAGCAATTTCGGCGCGTTCGTCGGGTATTCCGATGGGGAACACACCTACAACGGCTGCGAAGCGGACGTTGAAAACAAATCGCTCCCCGCGATCGGAAGAGCCGCAAACGCCGCAAAAGGCGCACAGATCCTGTTAAAATAGCGCATTTCCAATCATAATTGAAGGGCTGGTGTCAAATATGAATGAAAAAAAGAAAAATATCCTTCTGATCGCCGTGATCGTGATCCTCGTGCTTGCGATCGCCGCGGTGCTCGTCTTTGCGAAGACGTGCAAGAAGAAAGACGAAGCCGAAAAGGGCGGAACGACCGAAGAAGTCACGACCGCGGAAATCACAACGGCGGAAATTACGACGGCGGAAATCACGACCGCGGAAATTACGACCTCCGAAATAACGACGGCGGAAATCACGACCGCGCAAATTACGACGGCGGAAATTACGACGACGGTCGTCACGACCGAGATCGTCACGACCGCACCCGTCACG
>JAZLHQ010000201.1:0-4469 GCA_045616925.1 Eubacteriales bacterium
TTTCGGTTGCTACATCGATGAACTGTTCTCACGAGAGATCAATACCGAAATTCATTACGATCACTGTGCGGAATTTCCTTGGGCAGATGACACCGTTATTCGTGGAGTGGTATGTGAAGGAAGAAAAATATTGCAATGCGATTCTTTAGTTGATAGATTCACCTTTGAGATAATTGGCGATGCAAAGAATGTGCAGAGTGAATGCAATATTGAGGTAAAAGGGAATATATCCGGCAGTTGTAATGCGGTAAAGAATATCAATGTTTCCGGTGTTGTTTCCGGAGGATGTAATTCGGGAGCAGAGACCGTTATTGGCGGTCATTTGTCGGGCGGTTGCAATAGTGGTGGAGATATCACGGTCGCAGGATCTTTTTCGGGAGGCTGTAATGCAGGCGGCACCATTACTTGCGGTGGAAATTTTTCGGGTGATATTAACTGCGGGGGCGATGTGACTGTGGAAGGAAATGTTGAGGCTGTAATAATCAAGGGCGATGTTGTCTGCAATTCTCTTAAATGTGATAAAGTTGAAGGCGATGTTACGATAAATAAAGTTGGTTAATAAAACAATTTAAGTAACAAATCCCGGGTTGTCGATCAAAGGACGTCGACAAGAAAAACGACGTTTGGTCAGTTTTACCTTGTTTTTACGACGTTTGGTCAGTCTTTGACATGTAAAAAACCTCTTTTGTCTATCAAGACAAAAGAGGTTTTTTACAACGAAATAAATCCCTTGCGGGATTTGTGAAATGCGCATCGCAAGCGCAGCTTTGCTGCGCGTGAAATACGCCTTCGGCGTGTGAAATGCCCTGCGGGGCGTGGGGGGATTTATTTCATTTCACATCCGAGCGGAGCAAGGATATTTCACAATGGCACAAGCCATTATTTCACATCGGCGGAGCCGATATTTCACTATTCGTGTCCTCGGCAACCGTCAGCAGTCGGAAACGAGGCTTTTTTGCGTCAAAATCCATTGAAATATTCACGGAAATATGGTATAGTAAAGACGTACGGTACTACGCACGGAATGACAATCCTTTGAAAGGTCCTCCAATATGACAAACGAAACGATTTTGAAAATCGCCATGGAGCAGTCGGCGATCGACGCGGGCTGCCGTCCCGACGATTTTCTCAAAAAAGAAAACGTGATCGTCTCATCGAAAGCCGATCCGCGCGCGAGAAAATATCTGAAGCTCCCGCACGTCTGCAACCTCGTTTCCTACGGTAATAATATCGTCGCGTCGATCGACGGAAAATACGAAAAAATCGTCTCGGATTACGTCTCGAAATACCCGGTCGAGCACTGCTTCGAGACGCCAAATATGCACGTTCTGAACGACGCCTTTGAAAAATACGGCTTCCGCGTCTGCTTTATGGCGGAATATTTCCTGCCGGATCTTTCCGTGCTGCGTCCGCTCGACTGTCCCTATGAGCTGCGGGTCCTGACGAGCGCCGATTTTGGGGATCTTTACACAAGCGAGTGGAGCAACGCGCTCTGCAGGGATCGGAAGGAGCTCGACGTCCTCGGCGTCGGCGCCTTCGACGTCAATCAAAAGCTCGTCGGGCTCGCCGCCTGCTCGATGGACTGCGAAGAGATGTGGCAGATCGGCGTGGACGTCCTGCCCGCGTATCGACGGCAGGGGATCGCCTCGGCGATGACGTCGAACCTCGCGATCGAGATCCTCAAGCGGGGAAAAGTGCCGTTTTACTGCTGCGCGTGGTCGAACGTCGGCTCCGCGCGCAACGCGATCAAATGCGGGTTCCGCCCCGCGTGGGTCGAAATGACCGTCAAGAAAAAAGAGACGGTAGATGGAATGAATTCTGCCGATACAACCGAAAGTTGAGCGGTATTTCTACCAACCGTTGTAAAAATATACCGTAGGTCGCTTGCGCATATACGGTTTTTTTGTTACAATGAAAAAAACGCATAAGAGGAGTATGATCAATGGATAACGAAAAAGAGAGCTTCGGCAAGCGCTTCGCGCGGCTCAGAAAAGAACACAATTATACGCAGGAGGGGATCGCGGAGCAACTGAACGTCTGCCCGCAGGCGATCAGCAAGTGGGAAAACGACGCGAGTATGCCCGACGTTTCGCACTTTCCGGAGATCGCCGCGATCTTTGGCATTACGACGGACGAACTGTTCGGCATCGAAAATACGCGCAAGACGACCGTTCTGCCGCCGGATCAGAAGGTCGATCTCGGCAAAATGCTTCTTACGATCAATGTCGAATCCTATAAAGGCGATCACGTGCGGGTGAATCTGCCGGCGAGTGTACTGAAAGCAAAGCTTTCCTGCGGCGGGACGTCGAATCTCGTCGTCGATAACGACGCGTTCACAGAGATCGATTTTCAGGAGATCTTAATGATGATCGAGAGCGGAATGTACGGCAAACTCGTTTCCGTTGAATCCCACAAGGGCGATCACGTTACGATCACCGTCAAGAAAATGTAGAAAAAAAGTGCATATACTTGACAAACCGTATATTATTTGTTATAATACGTACAATAATAAATCGTAGGAGGAATATGGATATGCTGTGGAAAAGTGCCGGTTGGAACGTTTTGCAGGAAGTGGACGCCGAAAAGCACGTCACCGGAGTTGACTGCCGCACCGAAAAGGGTGAGGTCGTCGAGGTTCGTCTTCGTCATCACGACGGTGAAGAGAGGATCGTCAAGGCCGTTATGAACGGCGAAAACGTTCTGCCGATGGACGCAAAAGAATTTGAAAAGCTCTTTGCAAAGGGCGAAATCGAACTGAAATAAAAGAAAGACGCGATAAAAAACGCCCGGAGGGCGTTTTTTATATGAATTTCGTACGGTGAAAGGAGAAAACGCGATGGAAAATTATGAAATCGAAAAAGAAGAAAGATTCGCGCCCGAAAAAGATTACGTGGAAGAACTGCTCCTTTTGATACGAAGTACGAAAAACGCGGAGGAACTCGCCGAAAAGATCGGCGACTACCACGATAACGATATCGCGGGCGCGTTCGAAATGCTCGAAAAGGAAGAGCGTATCGCGCTCTACAAAGCCCTCGGAGCGGAGCGCTTCTCGGAGATCTTCGCTTACGTCGAAGACCCCGAAGAGTACCTTGACGACGTCAAGCCCGAAGTGATCGCCGAGATCCTCGAAAACATGGACTCCGACGACGCCCTCGACATCCTCGACGAAGTCGACGACGAGACGGAAGAGAAGATCGTCAGCCTGATGGACGAAGAGAGCAGCCGCGATATTCAGCTGCTCCGTTCCTACGAGGACGACGAGATCGGCAGCAAGATGACGACGAACTTCATCAGTATGCCGAAAGATCTGACGATCAAACAGGCGATGAAATCGCTCGTTTCGCAGGCGGGCGAGAACGACAATATCTCAACGATCTATACGTTCGACGAAAACGGCGCGTTCTTTGGCGCCGTCGATCTCAAGGATCTGATCGTCGCGCGTGAAAACGCCGTTTTCGACGATCTGATCAGTACCTCGTACCCGTTCGTCGGCGATCACGAAAAGATCCCCGACTGTCTTGAACGCATCCGCGAATACACCGAAGATTCGTTCCCCGTCCTCAACGAGGAAGGGAAGATCCTCGGTATCATCACGGCGCAGGACATCACCGAAGTCGTCGGCGAAGAACTCGGCGAAGACTACGCAAAACTGGCAGGTCTTACCGCGGAGGAAGACCTCGAAGAAGGCATTTTCACGAGTATCAAAAAAAGGATCCCGTGGCTCGTCGTGCTTCTGTTCCTCGGCATCGGCGTATCGAGCGTCGTCGGCATATTCGAGGCGGTGGTCGCGCAGATCGCGCTGATCGTCTGCTTCCAGTCGCTCGTTCTCGATATGGCGGGCAACGTCGGCACGCAGTCGCTTGCCGTCACGATCCGCGTTCTGATGGACGAAGGCGTCGAGGAAAAGGATCGCTGGAAGCTCGTCTGGAAGGAACTGCGCGTCGGCTTCATAAACGGTCTGATCCTCGGCTCCGTGTCGTTTTTGCTGATCGGACTCTATATCAACCTTCTGAAGGGCTATCCCGTCGGGCAGGCGTTCGCGATCTCCGGATGCGTGGGAGTTGCGCTTCTCGTCGCGATGGTGATCTCGAGTCTTGTCGGAACGACGGTCCCGATGCTCTTCCACAAGATCGGCGTCGACCCCGCCGTCGCGTCGGGTCCCCTGATCACGACCGTCAACGACCTCGTCGCCGTCGTCTGCTACTACGGCCTTGCGTGGATCCTGCTTATCAACGTGATGAAGATCGTGTAAAATGCGGCGTTGTCTTGCCTTCCCCAGCGGGGAAGGGGGACCGCAAAGCGGTGGATGAGGAGAGCGAGCATAGTGGGCACCTCATCAGTCGCCTTCGGCGGCAGCTTCCCCTGAGGGGAAGCCGAGAATATAAAAAATCCGACCCGGATTATCAATTAGGTAATCCGGGTCGGTTTATTTTGGAAACTAAGCGGATAACGGGAGTCGGACCCGCCTC
>JAZLHQ010000202.1:0-2803 GCA_045616925.1 Eubacteriales bacterium
TGCTTGATCCGAGAGCACCCGAGGTGGAGAAGCCCGCGATCATCAGCGATATCCACGGCAAACTGATGAAGGTATTCAATATTGAAGGAGGAAGCGACGATGCCGTTTAAGAAGAAAAAAGCAGCGGAAGACGAATCCGCTCCGAAGCAAAGCAAAGCGGCGGCGCATTTCCCCGAACACGGCGAAGTGGATGAGACGGGCAAGGAAGTCCTTCTGTCCCTCGACCACGTCGATATTACCTTCGGTAAGGGCGATCACGCCGTCAAAGCCGTCAAGGACGTCACTCTTGACATCTATAAGGGCGAGACCTTCTCGCTCGTCGGTGAATCCGGCTCCGGTAAAACGACCGTCGGACGCGCCGTCATTCGCGTAAACCCGCTCGCCCACGGCGAGATCCGCTACAAGGGCGTGCGTATTTCCGGTAAGATCCCTCATTCGCTCGACAGGGAAGTCATCCGCAACGTTCAGATGGTCTTCCAGGATCCCGCGGCGTCGCTCAACGAGCGCGCGACGGTCGATTACATCGTTTCCGAGGGTCTTTATAACTTCCACCTGTTCGAGAATGAAGCAGACCGCGTCAAGAAGGTCGAGAACATCATCGAAGAGGTCGGACTTCTGCCCGAGCATCTGACCCGTTACCCGCACGAATTCTCCGGCGGTCAGCGTCAGAGAATCGGTCTTGCGCGCGCAATGGTCATGGAGCCGGAGCTCGTCGTCGCAGACGAGCCGATCTCCGCGCTCGACGTCTCCATCCGTGCGCAGGTCCTGAACCTTCTGAAGAAATTCCAGAAGGAGCGCGACGTGACGTACCTGTTCATCGCGCACGATCTGTCGATCGTACGTTTCATTTCGGACCGTATCGGCGTTATCTACAAGGGTCAGATCGTTGAGGTCGCGGAAGCGGAGGAGCTTTTCAACTTCCCGTTCCACCCCTACACGAAATCGCTGATCTCCGCGATCCCGATCCCGGACCCGAAGCTCGAGAAGAACAAATCGCTCTACACCTACGATCCTTCCGTGCACGATTACATCACCGAAGGTCCGCAGCTCGTCAATATCGGACACAACCACTTCGTCAGCGGCAATACTGCGGAGATCGAAGAGTACAAGCGTATCCGTGAGGCAGGCGTTCCGATGAAGACCGTGCATATCTGCACGCCCGAGGAACTCGAAAAGATGAACGAGGAAAAGGCGGAAGACACGGAGATCTCGGAAGAGATCCTCAACGCGCCCGTCCACGATACCGGCAACGTCTGGTACGCAGTCGGCTCGTTCTTCCTTCCGATCATCGGTCTGATCGCAGGCGCGATCTTCAAACGTCACAACTACATCCGCAACTACAAGATGTGCAAAAAGGGAGCATTGATCGGTCTCGGCGTCTTCGCCGCGATCCTCGCGCTCTTCGGAATCACGCTTTTGTACGCGGGACATTGACGAAAGTCAGAAACGGATCGGCCTCTGCCGATCCGTTTTTGACACGAACGAATGAAAGGAAAACACAATGGGAAGAACCGCACGCAGCAATAACGACCGTCCGTCGCTCCCGAAAGTGCAGCGCGTCGAACTGGACGACACGAAAAAGCTCTGGCCGCGCGTCGTCGCGGTCCTCGCGCTCCTGGCGATCGGCATCACGGGGATCGTGTTCGGCATCAGCCGCCTTCTGAAAGTCGACAGCGGCTGGCAGGTCATCGAAACGGGCGCGACGAAGGAGAACTGCGCGGACGATTTCACCTTCGTATATTACCTCGGGAAAAAGGGCGCGCGTGCAGAGAAAATCGCCGTCGGGCAGGCCTACGATCTCGCCGCGGTCGAGCTTTACGAATATTTCTCCCCGAACGAGAATTTCGCGGGCATCAACAATCTGTCGACGGTCAGCAGCCGCGCGAACAGCGAGGTCAAGGTGCCGCACGAACTCTACGCGGCACTTGAAAAGACGCTTTCCTACGGCTCCCGCGCGATTTACGCGGCGCCGGTCTACGCCTATTACGAAGCGCTCTTCTTCGCCTCGGACGACCTCTCGGCGTCGAATTACGACCCCGTGACATCGAAGGGCGTTGCCGATTATTATATGTCTTTGGCGCCCTATATTTCGAGCGACGAGCATATCCGCCTCGAGCTTCTCGGGGACGACAAGGTCATTCTGCACGTCTCGGACGCGTATCTCGCTTTCGCGAAAAGCGAGGAGATCGACGCGTTTCTCGACTTTTTCTACCTGAAAAACGCGTTTATCATCGACTGTATGGCAGAACGTCTGCAAAGCGCCGGCTTTGAGAACGGCTATATCGCCTCCCGCGACGGCTTTTTCCGCCACTTGTCAAAGAGCGACAAGGTCGACGAATACGTTTCGTATCTCTACCATTCGGAAAACGGGAAGATAACGGATCAGGGAACGCTGACGTTCGATCGCCCCATGGCGATCTCGACCCTGCGCGCGTACAGGCTCCCGAGCGTTGCCAGGGACGGCTTCCTTTACGAATATAAGGACGGCAGGACCGTCACGCGCTTCGTCGGCTCCGACGGTTTCTGTCACAATGCGCTCCCCGAACTCACGTCTTATTCGCAGACGTTCACCTGCGCGGATCTGATGCTTTTGCAGGCGCCGGTCTTCATCAGCGACACGTTCGACGAAGCGGGGCTTCAAGCGCTCGCCGAAAAGGGCGTAACGTCCGCCTATACCGTGAACGGACAACTGAAATTCGCAGGAAAATAAACGAAAAACACCGCTTTGGCGGTGTTTTTCGTTTATCGGAGATATTTGAGAAGCGCGTCGGCGATCGCCTCGGCGGCGAGAAGTTTTCCGGAC
>JAZLHQ010000203.1:0-7874 GCA_045616925.1 Eubacteriales bacterium
GGCGTCCCCGACGACCCGCACATTCCCGCGCAAAAAGCCCCTTCCGGGGCTTTTTGCATAGGATCTTTATCAGACCTTTCCGTTGATCGTATCGAAGAAGAGTTTGAAACGCGCGGGATCCGGCTTGTAATCGGGATGCGAGCAGCAGGGCATCGTGGGAGGCACCGTGCCGTTCTCTGACCAGAAGGGCGTCAGCGTGTCGTTCTCGTACTTCTTGCGGTCTTCTTCCTTGTGGAAGTCGGGGATATCGAAAGGCTCGCCGAATTTCATAACGCTTCTGTGCGCGAGAATGCCGACGGACGCCATCGTCGTCGCGACGTACTCGTCGAGATAGGGCTTTTTGCCCTCTCTTATGCAGTCAAAGAACTCTTTGAACATAAAGAAGTCGCTGCCGCCGTGACCCGTCTGCTTCGCAAGAGCGCTCTGCTCGGGGGAATCGGAAGGCACGTAGAAGCTGACGCGTTCACGGCCCTCCGGAACGTTCCACTCGTTGTAGCAGAGCATGACCTTGTTGTCGCCGCGGACGCTTTCGATCTGACCGTTCTCGCAGGCGAGACGGTAGGAGTTCTCGTGGAAACCGAAGGACGCGCAGCCCGTCACTCTGAAAACGGAATCGTCGTCGTTGAGGATCGTGATGATCGCGGCGCCGTCGCCCGTCTGCTTCGAGGAGATCGCGTTGCTTCTTTCGGGCGTGTAAACGGGCATCGCCGTCACGCGCTTCGGGGTCGCGTGGGTCGCGTACATCAGCGGGCCAAGCGAATGGGTGATGTAGTAAGTCGCGGGCAGATAGCAGCGCCAGTGCTTTTCGCTGTCGTAATATTTCTTCATGAATCCGACGTCGGTCGGCGCGACGGGATGGTTGTATTCGCCCTCACCGAACATCACTTTGCCGAGCGTTCCGCCCTTGTAGACCTTCGAGATCTCTCTGTTCGGAAGCATGAAGGGATAGTTCTCGGCGATCATATAGATACCTTTGCTCTTCTCTGCAGCGCGCACGAGCGCGACGCCCTCCGCCATCGTGCCGTTCGACGTGCATTCGCAGATCACGCTGACGTCTTTTTCAAGCGCCTTGATCGCGTATTTCGTGTGCTCCGGGAAGTAGTTCGCAAGGTACAGAACGTCAAAATCCTCTTTGATGAATTCGTCGAAATCCGTGAAGACCTTGACGCCGGGGATCTTGTCCTGCGCCCTTTTGAGAAGATCTTCTTTTTTGTCGCAGATCGCGACGATCTCCGCATCGTTGAGCATGATGCTCTTTGCGTTGTCATAGCCCCTGTTTGCGCCGAAAATGCCGACTTTGATCGTTTTCATGGCAAAAGCCCTCTTTTCTTTATTATTGTAACTTTATTATACCGCTTCCACAAGTTTAATGAAATGGTTTTTTTCTCTTATTTTATGGAAAATAGTTGCATTTTTCAAAAAATCGTGCTATACTGACCCAAAAAGGAGATGAAAACCGTGAACGGTCAGAACGTATGCAAATTCGTATATGAAAGCGATCCCGAAACGCTCGTCACATCGAAATTCATTTTCGAGGCGGGCGAGCATAAAAAAGAACACGTTTATACCGAAACGAACGATATGCTCTGCCTCGCCGCCTCCGGCACGGGCACGCTTTCGCTCGGCAAAACGACGAAAACGATCGCCGCGGGCGACCTTTTCTTCGTCTTCGCGGGCGAAGTTTGCAAGATCGTCAGCACGGACAAACTGCAGTACCTTTATATCGCGTACGCGGGCGGCAGATGTCAGCGTCTTTACGCGCGCTGCGGCGTTTCGGGCGAAAACCGCTTCTTTTCGGGCATGGGCTCGCTCGTCCCGCTCTTCAAGGAGAGCCTTCTGAGCGCGGACTCCCGCAACGTGGACCTTCTTAGCGAAAGTATGCTCCTCTACGCGTTCTCGAAATTGCGCAGCGAGCCGGTCGCGGCGGCGGACACGCTCGCGAACGTGCGCGAATATATCGAAAAGCATTTCACGGAGCCGGATCTTTCGTTGTCGTCGGTCGCAGACGCGCTCGGATACAACGACAAATACCTTTCGCACCTTCTGAAAACGCGCCTCGGCGCGGGATTTTCGGAATATCTCAAGAATCTGCGCCTGCGGTGCGCGATCCTTCTGATGCGGCAGGGAGTCTCGTCCGTCAAGAACATCGCCATTCTGTCGGGATTCTCGGATCCGCTCTATTTTTCAAAAGTCTTCCGGCAGGAATTCGGCGAAAGCCCGCGCGAATACATCGAAAAAATCGGGAAATGAGGAATACTATCTCATCAAATACGAAACAAGGCATCGCCTACGCGATGCCTTGTTTCGTTTGAAGATTTACGCCTTCCGGATCGCCTTGATGATCGCTCCGAGTTTCGGCGTGGTACCGTAGAGCAAAACGCCTACGCGGTAGATCTTCGCCGCGAGGAAGCCGATCCCGACGGTCGATCCGACGAGGATCGCGATCGAAGCGGCGATCTCGTAGGGCGCGACCGTGCTCATGCAGATCCTCGTGAACATCGCCATGGGCGACGTAAACGGAATGAAGGAGCAGACCTTCATCACCGTATTGTCCACGTTTCCGCTTGCCATCGAAAACATGACGACGAAAAACGCGATGATAAACAGGAATATGACCGGCATCACCGACGTGTTGATGTCTTCAAGTTTGGAAGCGGTCGAGCCGATTGCCCCGAACATAAAGGCATACATCAAAAATCCGAGGACAAAGAACACGAGGAGGTAGACAAACAGGACGACGGGAATGTTGAAAATGGATTCGATGATTTCGTTGTTGCCCCACGCGGATCTGTTGATCTTGTAGAACACGAGCGCCGAGCCGAAAACGGCGATCAGCTGAATGAGCCCCGCGAGACACGAGGCGAGGACCTTGCCGAACATCATCCCGGCGGGCTTTGCGCTCGTGACGAGCACTTCCATCGCTCTCGAGCTCTTTTCCGTCGCGACGTTGGTGGCGACCATCTGCCCGTAAAGCAGGATGACCATATACAGCGCGAAGATCATGATGTACGTGTAGAAGAAATTCTGCATCTGATCTTTTCCGAGCGTCTCGGTGCGGCTCTCGATCTCAACGGACATGATTTCGCCCGCCTGCTCGGGCGTCATACCGTGCCCGATCATCGCCGTCACACGGTACACCTCCTGCAGAACGGCGTTCGCCGTTGCGGCGTTGGAATCGTACATCGAAAGATTGTTGACGTAATACGTATAGGAATCCGCGCCGTCCATGACGAAAGCGCATTCCGCCTCGCCGTCGGTGATCTGCTTCTTGACGTTTTCAGCCGTTCCGTCGGCGATCTTCACGTCGTATTCTGGAAATGCTTCGTCAAAATACTGCTTCACGAGCGCGGAAAGCGCGGCGTCCTGCGAATTGACGAGCAAAACGGGGAGATCGGACGCGTTTGTCTCGCCGTCGTCCGATTCAAAAAGCGACACGATGTTGGGAATAAACATCGCGACGGCGATCGCAATCACGAGAAACAACGTGATGCCGACGAAGATCTTGTTTTTCAAATACCCTTTGAGTTCAAATCCGAGTATCGTTCCGAACTGCTTCATCATATCGCCTCTCTATACCTGCGCATTCGCGTATTCTACGAAAATATCGTTCAGTGAAGGCTCGAACACCCGCACTTCGTCGATATCGTAGTTTTCGACAAGACGTTTCATCGTCTCTTTTTTGTCGTCCGGGCGCGCAAGACGGATCATCAGAAATCCTCCGTCCGTGACCGTGCAGACGCTGCCGAAGTCCGCGCGGATCGCCTCCTGCTTCGTCGTATTGACGACGAGACGGTCGCGCACGTAATTGCGCTTTATGTCGCGCAGATCTCCGGAGAGCACCACCCTGCCTGCGTTGATGATCGCGATGCTGTCGCAGAATTCTTCGATGTAGCTCATCTGATGGCTCGAAAACAGGACGATCTTCCCTTTTGCGATCTGCTCCTTCACGACGTCCTTCAGAAGCATCGCGTTGACCGGATCGAGACCGGAAAACGGCTCGTCGAGTATCACGATCTGCGGGTCGTGCGCAAGCGCCGTGACCAATTGGATCTTCTGCTGGTTGCCCTTGGAGAGCGTATCGAGACGCTTGTTCCGGTATTCGCTCATCCCGAGGCGGTCAAGCCAGAAATCGACCGCCTTCACGGCGTCTTTTTTTGCCATTCCCTTCAGTTCGGCAAAGTAGACGAGCTGATCGATCACCGTTTTTTTGGGATAAAGTCCCCTCTCCTCGGGGAGATAGCCGAAACCGATCGCGTTGTAATCGATCGGCTTGCCGTCGACGAGCACCTCGCCGCCGTTTTGGGGAAATACGTTCATCAGAATGCGGATGGTCGTCGTCTTTCCGGCGCCGTTTCTTCCGAGCAGACCGAACGCTTTTCCGCTCTCTGCCACGAAAGATACCCCCTTGAGGACCTGCTTGTCTCCGAAGGATTTGTCAATATTCCTGAGTTCAAGTATCATAAAGCCCGCTCCTTATTTATAAATTTCGCGAACCGCTCCGAAAACGTTCGTTCAGTCCATTTTGGGAAGACCGGCAAAGCCGATCTTAAGATCGTCGTCTGTCGGGACGTAGTCGGTCATCTTGCCGTCGTGGTATTTTTCGTAAGCCATCATATCGAAGTAGCCGGTGCCGGTCAGACCGCAGACGATCGTCTTCTCTTCACCGGTCTCCTTGCACTTCATCGCTTCGTCGATCGCGACCTTGATCGCGTGCGAGCTTTCGGGCGCCGGCAGAATGCCTTCCACGCGCGCGAAAAGCTCGGCGGCGGCAAAGACTTCCGTCTGCAGAACGGAGGTCGCCTCCATAAGGCCGTCCGCGTAGAGCTGCGAAAGGGTCGGGTTCATGCCGTGATAGCGGAGTCCGCCCGAGTGGTTCGGCGCGGGAATGAATCCGCTGCCGAGCGTGTACATCTTCGCGAGCGGGCAGACCATGCCCGTGTCGCAGTAGTCGTAAGCGAATTTGCCGCGCGTGAAGGACGGGCAGGACGCGGGCTCGACCGCGATGAAGCGGCAATCGAGATTGCCCTTGATCTTCTCGCCCATGAAGGGCGCGATCAGACCGCCGAGGTTGGAGCCGCCGCCCGCGCAGCCGATGATGATGTCGGGCTTTTCGCCGTATTTGTCGAGCGCCGCCTTCGTTTCGAGTCCGATCACGGACTGGTGCAGCATGACCTGATTGAGAACGCTGCCGAGGACGTAGCGGTATCCTTCGAGCGATTTCGCCTTCTCGACCGCCTCCGAGATCGCGCAGCCGAGCGATCCGGACGTGCCGGGATGCATCTCAAGGATCTTTCTGCCGACCTCCGTCTCCATCGACGGCGAGGGCGTGACGGACGCGCCGTAGGTGCGCATCACTTCGCGCCGGAAGGGCTTCTGCTCGTAGGAGACCTTGACCATATAGACCTTGCAGTCGAGTCCGAGGTACGCGCACGCCATCGAAAGCGCCGTGCCCCACTGACCGGCGCCCGTTTCGGTCGTCACGCCCGTGAGTCCCTGCTTCTTCGCGTAGTACGCCTGCGCGATCGCGGAATTGAGCTTGTGGCTTCCGCTCGTGTTGTTGCCCTCGAATTTGTAGTAGATCTTCGCCGGCGTCTTGAGTTTTTCTTCAAGGCAGTAGGCGCGGATCAGGGGCGCCGGACGGTACATCTTGTAGAAATCGCGGATCTCGTCGGGGATCTTGAAATAGGGGGTCGTGTCGTCGAGCTCCTGCTTGATGAGCTCGCGGCAGAAGACGCCCTCGAGATCCTTTTCGCCCATCGGCAGGTGCGTTTCGGGATCGAGAAGCGGCGCCGGTTTGTTCTTCATATCCGCGCGCAGATTGTACCACGCCGTCGGAAGCTCGTTCTCCGAGAGATAAATTTTGTAAGGGATCTTTTCCTTGTCGTTCTGAATGCTCATGTTTTTCTCCTTTTTCGGCACCGGGGCGGGAAAATAAAAAACCCGTCCCGCAAATTTCTTTGCCGGGACAGGACGTAAATTCCTGCGTTGCCACCCTGCTTGACGCTTTCGCGCCCACCTCACGCATACGATTATATGCCGGCGTTTGTTGTCGGAGCGCCGCTCCGTCGCTTATACTCGGACGCTCGGGGTCTCGGACCTGCTTTGCTCTCTTCCCCCGCCCTTCTTGTCTGCGCCCTTTCCTTTTGCCCTCGGAAGTCCATTCGACGGGATCTTGCGTACCGCGATCGCACCGCCCGCGGCTCTCTGAACGCCCGACACTCCGTTTACTTCTCTTCCTCAACGGTTGCACCGATTATACCACACGAATTACGGTTTGTCAAGACAAAATCAAGATTTTTTTCGGAAAAGACAAAAAAGTCGGAAAGTCCGTGAATCGGACTTTCCGACGGTTTTCTTACTGATGCAGGATCTCGATCCCCTTCTGAACGACGCCGATCTTCGCGACGTCGGCGGATCCGCCCGCCTCGCCGTCGATCGACCAGTCGACCGCGTGCTCGACGCGGACCTCTGCCTCGCGAAAGTGCAGAAGGACGGCGCTTTTGCCGTCGAATTCGCCCTTCGTGACGGAGAAGAACGTGTTCTGAAGCTCGGACAGGTTCTTCGGCTTCTTGACGATCAGCATTTCGAATTCGCCGTCGTCGAGTCTGTATTTTTCCTTCGGAAGCTTGACGAGTCCGCCGATCGACGCCGTGTTGTTGACGGACAGGAGCGTGACGTTTTCGTAGTATTCCTTGATCCCGTCGTGAACGACGGTGACATTCTCGCCGCAGATGTTGCCGAGCTCGGAAAGACCCGTGAAGAGGTAAGCGAATTCGCCGAAGACGTTCTTGACCTCCTGCGGCGTTTCGTAGGACGTTTTCGAGAACGTGCCGAACGACGCGACGTAAATGAACGGCTTGCCGTTGAAGAGTCCGACGTCGTGGGGCTGCGGCTCGGCGCCGATGATGCCCTTCGCGCCTTCCTTGAAGTTCTTCGGGAGCTTGAGCGTCGACGCGACGTCGTTCGCCGTGCCGCAGGGCAGATAGCCGATCACGGGCTTCTTGTCAAGCGTCATAACGCCCTGCACGGTCTGGGAGAGCGTGCCGTCGCCGCCGCAGCAGATGACGGCGTCGAAGTCCGTGGCTTCCTTCGCGGTCTCGATCGCGTCGCCGGGACCTTCGGTGATATGGACGGTCAGCGTATATTTCGCGGACAGTTCGTTGATGATCTCGAATATATGGGATTTCGCCGATTGTTTTCCCGCGCGCGGGTTGACGATCAGCAGTGCTTTTTCTTGTTTGAGCGGCATAAATTTTACCTCGCGTCGTAATAGATACTCGTATTATAACGCTCAATTATAACGGGACTGTGAACTTTTCAACGATTTTTGCCATTTTTGAAAAATATTGTTTACTTATTCATATTCCGGTGATAGAATAAGGATAGAAATTTATCGGAAAGGAACTTCCCTATGAATAAAATTCTTACGAGAGCCGCCGCTCTTTTGTGCCTTGCGGCGCTTGCCCTCTCACTTCTTGCCTGCAAGAAAGGCGATCCCGACGTGCCGGACGGCATGAAATCCGCGTCGAACGCCGATATGGGCTATACCCTCTTCGTCCCCGACGACTGGATGGTCACGACCGGCTCCGGCTCCCTTATGAGCGAAGCGCGTGTCTCGAAGGAGGACAGCTCCAACGTCACGATGGCGCAGTATTTCGGAAAGACCGAAGAAACGGGAGTCGCCGCCGTCAGAGCGTACTTCGCCGACTACCAAAAGACCCTTGAAACGATGTTCGACAAGGATCCCGACGGCAAAACGACGTTTTCCCTGCTCGAAAAGGACGGATTCGAGACCGTCATGGGCAAGGACAACAAGAACAACGAAAACGGCGGTGTCCCCGCCGTGGAATACAACTACACGGCAACGCTCGGCG
>JAZLHQ010000204.1:0-3156 GCA_045616925.1 Eubacteriales bacterium
GCGAGCGCGTCGGTGATCGTCGTTTTGCCGTCGACGACCGTTTTGTAGGTGTGATCCCTGTCGTATGAATAGAAGACGATGTGTGCGGGTGTTTTCTGCTCTTTGTAGTAGGGATTTGAAAATTTGCTGTCGGTTTTGAACTTGCATCCCGTGATCAGCGTATTGCTGAAGTCGGAGGTGCGGATGCCGGCGTACATACAGCCGTCAAAAACGCAGTCCCTGATGACGACGCCGTCGGCGTTGAACTTTCCGGTCCCCTGTCCGTGATGACCGATGCCCATCAGAGGAGGACCCTCCTCGTCGGACGGACCGAAGTAGCAGTTTTCGATCGTGATATTTTTGTCCGTCTCGAATTCGCCTTCGTTGAAGACCTGTGTGTTGCCGCCGTGCGCGCCGGGGCCGCCCGGCTCGATCTGGAGCATTTCGCGGGTGAACGTACCGTCGTCGATGAATCCCGCGAAGACGCAGTTTTTCACGCTGACGTTCTCACAGCCCGTGATCTGAATGACGTGATTGCACTTGATGTCCTTGAAAATGACGTTTTCGACGTTGATATTCTTTGAAAGACCGAAGAGCAGGATCGTTTTTGCGCTGCCCTCGTTGTCGAAGACGCCTCCGATGATATTGAAATCGGTGTCGCCGTCATGGGCAATCCCGCCGACCTCGTTGTTCATGATACGGCACTGTTTGAGTACCGTGATCGTC
Source organism: Eubacteriales bacterium (assembly GCA_045616925.1). GTDB lineage: Bacteria > Bacillota > Clostridia > Oscillospirales > CAG-272 > JAZLHQ01. The sequence goes on from JAZLHQ010000204.1 coordinate 706, forward strand.
CCGTTGTTGACGGCTTCGGCGACTTTTTCGGTGTAGCCGTCTTTGGCGTCGAATTCACCCGAGTACATCCGGAGCGTGACGCCGCTCTTTATATGTATGAAGGAAACATTGTAAATGCCGGGGAAGAGAAAGACCGTTTCGCCGGTCTTCGCCGCCTTGTCGATTGCTCTCTGCAGAGCGGGGGCGCAGTCGACGTCCGTGTTCGGGATGCAGCCGTAGTTTCTCGCGTCGATGAATTTTTCGCCGCACTTTTCCCATTCGTAGGTGATCGTGCGGTTTTTATCCTTGTCAACGGTCAGATGAATGATCGCCGAATGGTCGAAGCAGTCGGAAACGAGGATATCCGCCTTGCCGGGATTGTAGGACGTCAGCGTGACCGATCCGTCCGCGTTCAGAACGCCGGAGGCGATATCGGGGCGCGTCGACGACACCTTGAAGGCGTTGACGCCCCATTTCTGTTTCGGAACGGTCACGGTGTCGTGCGCGACGAGATTTTCCATATCGTAGGTGGTATCCGGCGTATCGCCTTGCTCTTCACTGCCTGTTTTTCCGCACGCCGGCAGAAAAACAAGCGTTGAACAGAGGGCGCAGACGGTCAGAAGGGAAGCAACGGATTTTCGAATGAAACGCAAAGACATAACGTACTCCTTGATTGGATCGGATTTTCCGGAGAGCCTCCGAAGCGGCTCTCCGGAAAAATGGAATTCAACCCGCGATGAATTTTGCGGTGATTTTGCAGGATTTCGAAATACTGAGGTCGGCGCCGATCTTCGCACCGCTCTCGTCGTACCAGCCGTCGAAGACGTATCCTTCGTCGGGAACGGCGATGACGCGGCTGTCTTTGCCGGAACTTGAAACGATCTCGTAATGTCCGCCCTTGTCGAATACGACGGTGAGCGTGCAGTTGGCGCCGCCCGTTACAGTAACGGCGTTCAGATCTCCGCCTTCGAGTCTGAAGGTGGCGGACATCTTCACAAGTCCGATCTTGAGCGTGTCGGATTCATCCGTGCAGGAGAGCGTTCTCAAACCGTCAAGCCCGGATTCGTTGCTCAGGAACGTGACGCTTTTCGGATTATCGAGCGTGTTTCCCGCAACCTTCAGACCGTAGACCTTCACGAAGCGGAAGAGATAATCCTTGTACGTGGGTGCGCCCTCCAGCGTGATCTCGTTTTTCAGAAACGATACGTTCTCGATCGTGTTTCTCGAGGGCAGGTAGCCCGAATCCTTGGTGAACGGAGCGTCGTAGGTCGCCTGACGGATGACGGGAGTGGTCTGCGCGAAAAGTCCCGGATCGCGGCCGTTGCCGACGATCTCGATCACGCGCTTGTCCGTTCCTTCGGTCAGAATGAACTTGTTGTCCGTGATCACGAGATTGTGCGTGCCGGCCTGCTCCGCGTCGAGCCCGTTCGTGACCGTCGTCTTGTTGTCGACGACCGACGTATAGGTATAGTTGCCGGCGAACGTGTAGATCTGAATGAAAGCGGGAATGTTTTCCTGGGTGGGCATGGGATGCGGGTACTTCGTGTTGCTTCTGAACGTGCAGTCGGTGATCGTCGCGTCGACCCAGTTTGCCGTGCGGATACCGCAGTAGCGGCATCCGTCGAAGACGCAGCCCTTGATCGTGATATTTTCACAGTTGGGTTCGATGCAGCGCCCGTGGTGACCGATCGCGGTCAAGGGCGCGCCGTGCTGGTCGGACGGACCCCAGTAGCAGTTTTCAAAAAGGTAATCCTTGTTGCCGAAGATCTCGCCATCGTAGAATTTTTGCGGAGGATTTGTGGCGGCGTGTGCGCCGGGAGAAGTCTGTTCGATCTGCACGGTCTCGGCGGCGATCGTATCGCCCGGCTCGTAGCCCGCGAACATACAGTTGATCATACGGATGCCCGTGCAGCCCGTGTACTGGATCGTGTGGTTGGAATAAATATCCTTGAAAATGATGTTTTCAAGCGTGACGTCGTTCGCAAGTCCTAAAAGGATCGGACTTGAGACAGTCATCTCGTTGTCGAAAACGCCGCCCGATACCGTAAAACCGGAATCGCCGTCGTGTCCGTAGGCGTGCAGGTCGTTGTTCATCAGACGGCTCTTTTTGCAGACCGTGTATTCGCCGTTCTTGATCTTTTCGGCGATCTCGGGCGTGTAACCCTTGCGCGCGTCAAAATCGCCCGAATACATCTTGAGCGTGACGCCCTTCTTCATGTGGACGCAGGAGAAGGTGTAGACGCCGGGGAAGAGATAAACGGTGTCGCCCGTCTCTGCCGCCTTGTCGATCGCCTTCTGCAGAGCCGCGGAGCAGTCCGTGCCCGCACCGGGAATGCAGCCGAAGGATTTGGCGTTGATGAATTTGCCCGTGAATTTTTCGATCTCATAGGAGATCGTGCGCTCGTCGTCCTTCGCGGCGACGAGATGGATGATCGCCGAATGATCGAAGCAGTCGGAAACGAGGATATCCGC
>JAZLHQ010000205.1:0-6117 GCA_045616925.1 Eubacteriales bacterium
CCGCTCTCGTCGTACCAGCCGTCGAAGACGAAGCCCTCGTCGGGAACGGGCGTGACGGCGGCGTCTTTACCCGTCTTATAGGAATAGGAAAGCGTACCGCCTTCGGTCACTTCAAGCGTGATCGTGACGGAGGCAGCGCCGCCGTGCGCCTTGAACGCGACAACGTCATGAGTGTTGAACGTGATCGCGATTGACGATTTGTCGAATACGATCGTGCCCGATTTGCTCTCGGGACCGTAAACCTTGCAGTTTGCGAGTCTGAGTCCGTTGATGCCGTCACCCGAATTTTCGAAGGTGACGCCGTTCATATTGAAGACGTTGTCGGTGAACTCGTAGCCGAGGACGTTCTTTAAGTTGATAAAGTAATTGGTCGCTGCGGAGGGCTTGCCCTCGTAGGTGATCGTGTTGTTGCGGATAAAGAGGGGACCCATGTAGTTGGATTTTTCGGCGTAGCCGCTCACTTTGTAATCGGCGCCGTCAAAGGTATCTCTGCGCCAGCAGTCTTCGATCTTCGCCATACCGGGCGTCGTGCCGTAGCCTTCGATCTCAAAGAGGCGCTTGTCGGTGCCGGCTTTGAAAATGAATTCGTTGTCGGCGATCGTCACGTTGTGCGTGCCGCTCTGCTCGATGGGGTACGCGTAAGTAATGGATCTCTTGTTGTTGTCGGCGGTATATGAGTACGTGCCGTTTGCCGCGTAGATGACGATCTCGGCGGGAGTTTTGGCGGCGCTGTCCTTGGCGGGGTTCTTGTTCGCACCCGCGATGAACTTGTTGCCGGTGATCTCGACGTTCACCATGTTCGCAAAGCGGATGCCCGCGTACATACATTCGTCGAAGACGTTGTCCTTGATGTAAACGCCGACGCAGTTGGCGTCACCCGCGGCGCCGTGGTGACCGATGGCGATCAGCGGAGCTTCCTCCTGATCGGATTTGCCGAAATAGCTGTGTTCGATCGTGATGTTCGAGCAGAAGTGCTGCTCGCCGGTGCCGAACAGGGAGTTCGTTCCGCCGTGTGCTCCGCTGTTCGCGCTTTCGATCTGGATCATCTCACGGGTGAATACGGAGTAGTCGCCGCCGAAAACGTAACCCGTGAAGACGCAGTTTTTGACGAGGCAGTCGTGGCAGCCGGAGAACTGGATGATGTGGTCGTTTCTCGGATCCTTGAAGATCACGTCTTCAAAGGTGATGTTCGAGGCGCAGCTGAGGAGCACGATGCTCGCAACGACGCCGTCCGCGTCAACGACGCCGCCCTTGATCTTGAAGTTGCCGACGCCGTCGTTGCCGTTCGCGCCGAAGGGGCAGTTCTTGATGCGCGCTTTGTAGAGGACGGTCAGTTCGCCGTTGGCAGCCTTCTCGGCAAGTTCGTCGGTAAAGCCGTCGCGCGCGTCCTCGACGCCGGAGTACATGACGAGCTCCGCGCCCTCTTTCATGATGAGGTTGCCGACGTTGTAGATGCCGGGATAGAGGAAGACGGGTTCGCCCTTTTCGGCGGATTTGTCAACGGCCTTCTGGAGAGCCGAGGTGACGTCCGCCCCCGTGTTCGGGAGGCAGCCGAAGGATCTTGCGTTGAGGAAGGTTCCGGAGAATTTTTCATATTCGCAGGAGATCGTGCAGTTGTCGTCCTTGGCCGCGGTCACGTGGATGACTGCCGCGTGATCGAAGCAGTCCGATACGAGAATGTCCGCCTTGCCGGGGTTGTACGAAGTGATCGTGACGGACTTCTTGTCCTCGGAAAGAACGGCGGAAGCAACGCCGGGCTGCGTGGTCGAGACCTTGAAGGCATCAATGCCCCACGCCTTGGGCTTGAATTCCTGCACGTCGTGTGCAACGAGGTGTTCGAGGTCGTAGGTGGTTTCTTCGTCGTCCTTGCCGCCCTTCTTGCAGGAAGCAAAAAGCGGGACGAGCATGGTCAGAACGAGAAAGAGGGAGACGAGGGAAAGCAGTTTTTTCATGGTGACTCCTTTTCTGACTTATTCGGTCGGATGCTTATAATCATCCAATTCTATATTCTTTGTAAGTATAGCATATCCGGGCGAAAATTGCAACACATTTTTTGTGAATTATTACTTATCGCGTCCGCTCCGCAAAATAATGTAGAAATTGTAAACAATCGGAAAATTCCGTTGACAAACGGCGGATACAGTGATATAATCTCCTCAAATATGTGTGTCCGATGACAGAAAGGTACAGCTTTGGACGTTCCCTTGTGCGATTGCACTGATATAAAAATATGAAGCGAAAATGACGGCAGTCTTCGTGAACGAAAGTTCGACTGTCTGTTTGTTTTCGCGTTTTTTATTTGCGGAACGGAAGAGCGCCCGGTGATCGGAATTCAAAAAGGAGTTGTTCTCATCTATGGATCCGGACAGTATTGCCCGATGTATCCCCCTGATACTGCTGATTCTGTGCGGCGGATTTTTCGCCAGCTCGGAAACGGCGTTATCGTACTGCAGCCACATCAAAATCAAACAGCTTTCCGAAAGCGGGAGCAGACGCGCGCGGCGCGTCGAAAAGGTACTTGACCGCTTTGACAGGGCGCTCGTCACCATTCTGATCGGCACGAACGTCTGTTACGTCGCCGCGGCGTCCGTCGGACTTTCTCTGTTTTACGGACTTTGCGGCAGGCACAGTTACGTACCCGCCCTCTCGACGGTCGTCGTGACGCTCGCTGTTTTCATCTTCGCCGAGACGATCCCGAAAAACATCGCCCGCGCCAACAGCGATAAATACGCCATGACGATCGCCGCTGCGCTCTCGGTTTTTATGTTTGTTTTAACGCCGGTCACTTTCGTGTTCACGAAGATCTCGGATTTTCTGAAAAAGATCCTGCCGCACGGCAAGGAAGCGCCGACCTACACCGAAGACGAGATCCAGGATCTCGTCGAGGACGCGCGCGAAGACGAAGTGCTTGAAGAGGAAGAATCGGAGATCATCCGCAATTCCGTCGAATTCGGCGATATTTCCGCCAAAGAAGTGCTTTGCCCGCTCGAAAACGTTTCGTCCGTCTGCCTTCTCGACAAAAGGGAAGATCTGATCGCGAAACTGATCGAGTGCAATTATTCCCGCGTGCCCGTTTACAAAACGGATCCGAAGCGCTTTACGGGCGTTCTGCGCGCGAGCGAATTCCTGCTCGCCTGTATGCGCAATCCGAACGCGGACGTCCGCAAATACGTCATGCAGCCGCTCTATATCACCCCCGAAACGAAGCTTTCCACGGCTTTCGAGGAAATGGGCAAACGCAAGATCCACATGGCGATCGTGCGCGAAGGCACGAACGGCGATCCCTCCGCACAGCGCCGGATCGTCGGCATTCTGACGATGGAAGACATCCTCGAAGAGATCGTCGGTGAGATATACGACGAGGACGACGCGTCGGAGCCCGAAGACGCCGCCGGAAGGGAGGCGGACGTATGATCATCATCATTTACTGCGCGGCGATCGTACTGCTTCTCGCCTTTTCCGCGTTCTTCTCGGCGAGCGAGATCACCTTTGCACAGGCAAATAAGCTCCGCATCGAGAATTCGGCACTCGAAGGGAACAAAAACGGCAAGGCGGCGGATTATATCGTCAAGAACTTCACCCGCTCGCTTTCGACGATCCTCATTTCCAATAACCTCGTGAACACGGCGGCGACGACGCTCGCTGCCCTCGTCGGCATCGAGCTTTGCGAACGCCTCGGCGGCTCCGAAGCACTTTACGACACGGGCTCGTCCTTCGCGATCACGCTGCTTTTGCTGATCTTCGGCGAGATCTTCCCGAAGATCCTCGCGTCCGAATACTGCGAGACCCTCGCGTACGTTTTCCCGCGTCCTCTGCGCCTCGTGATGGCGGTCTTCAGACCCGTCGTCTCTGCGGTGACGGCGTTCGTCAATCTTCTTTCGAAGCTCTGGACGCCGAAGGAACAGGAGCCCGAGATCACGACCGAAGACCTCGTGACGATCGTCGAGGAAGCCGAAGACGAAGGCGTCTTCTCCGAGAAGGAGAGCGATATGATCGTCAACGCGATCTCCTTTACGGACACGACCGCGAAAGAGGTCATGAAGCCCCGCGTCGACGTACTCGGCTACGATATCAACGACCCCATTGAAAAACTTCTTTCCGATAAGGATCTTTTGTCCTACTCGCGTTTCCCGGTCTATGACGAAACGCTCGACCACGTGATCGGTATCCTCTCGACCAAACGCCTGATCCGCGCGTATTTCGAGGATAAGGAACACATCGACGTGCGCTCGCTCCTGTCGGATCCGCTCTTTGTCCACATGACGCGAACGGTCTCCTCTATTCTGACGGAGTTCAGAGAGGGACACTATCAGATGGCGATCGTGCTCGACGAATTCGGCGGCACGTACGGCATTCTGACCGCCGAAGACCTCGTCGAAGAGATCGTCGGAGACATTTTCGACGAAACGGACGAGATCGAAAGCGAAGTCGTCAGAAGAGGCGATATGCTCGAAATCGACGGTATGATGAATATCGACGATTTCTTCGATATGATCGACTGCCAGCCCGAAACCGAGAGCGATTACAGCACGCTCGGCGGCTGGGTCACGGAGCAGCTCGACAAACTGCCCGAGGTCGGCGATCACTTCGATTACGACGACGGCAGAGTCTCTCTGACCGTTTCCGAAATGGATCAGATGCGCGTACATAAGGTACTCGTACACGTTGAAACCTCCGACGAAGAGGAAGAGGAAGAATAACCCGACTGCTGCGGCAATTTGCCGCAGCAATCGTTTTACCCGAAATCTCATATAATGAAGGAGAAAATACAATGAAAGCAGTCATTTCCGTAATGGGCAAGGACGGCGTCGGCATCGTCGCCGCGACCTCCAACAAATGCGCAGAATACGGCGTCAACATCGTCGACATCACGCAGAGCGTCATGCGCGATTATTTCGCGATGATCATGCTTGCGGACATCGACGCCCTGACGATCCCGTTCGGCGATTTCGTCGACGAGATGAAGGCGCTCGGCGATTCGAAGGGACTCGTCATCCAGACGATGCACGAAGACATTTTCGACTCTATGCACAAGATTTGAGCGGGGCTCAAATCGTGAAGTTTCCGGCGGAAACTTCGTTACGTTTCCAATGAAATCTAATAACGGAAGGTAAATTTCCATGTCGATCATCAATTCGGCGGATATTCTCGAGACGATCGAGATGATCCGCCACGAAAATCTGGATATCAGAACGATCACGATGGGCATTTCGCTCTTCGACTGCGTCTCCGACGATACGGACAGACTCTGCGGAAATCTTTACGACAAGATCACGAAAAAGGCGGAAAATCTCGTCAAGGTCGGCGTCGAACTCGAAAAGACCTACGGCATCCCGATCATCAATAAGAGAGTGTCTTTGACGCCGGTCTCGCTGATCGGCGGCAAATCCTCGCCGGACGATTACGTAAAGATCGCGAAAACGCTCGACCGCGCGGCGGATACGCTCGGCATCAATTTCATAGGCGGCTACGGCGCACTCGTTCAGAAGGGAACGTCCGACAACGCGCGCAAACTCCTTGAAAGCATTCCCGAAGCGCTTTCCGAGACGAAATATCTCTGCTCGTCCGTCAACGTGGCGTCGACGAAGGCGGGCATCAATATGGACGCGATCCTGAAATGCGCCGGGATCGTGAAGGATCTCGCTTATAAGACGAAAGACGACGGCAGCATCGGCTGCGCCAAATTCGTGGTCTTCGCGAACGCTCCGGAGGATAACCCCTTCATGGCGGGCGCGTTCCACGGAATGGGCGAAGCGGAGGCGGCGATCAACGTCGGCGTCTCGGGACCGGGCGTCGTCTCGTCGGCGATCAGAAGGGCGGGGGACTGCGACCTCTCCGAGCTCGCCGAGATCATCAAGAAAACGGCGTTCAAGATCACGCGCGTCGGTCAGCTGATCGCGAGAGAGGCGTGGAAACGCCTCGACGTGCCGTTCGGCATCATCGACCTGTCGCTCGCTCCGACTCCCGCGATCGGCGATTCCGTCGCGCGCATCCTCGAAGCAATGGGACTCGAGAGCTGCGGCTGCGCCGGAACGACCGCGTGCCTCGCGATGCTCAATGACGCCGTCAAAAAGGGCGGCGTGATGGCGTCGGGACACGTCGGCGGACTTTCGGGCG
>JAZLHQ010000206.1:0-3814 GCA_045616925.1 Eubacteriales bacterium
ACCGAATGCTCTAGCCAGCTGAGCTATTCCGCCATATAAACTTGTCCGCCGCGATTCCTTCGCGACGCTTGATAAGTATAGCACAGTCCGCCTTATTTGTCAAGAGTTTTTTGCGATATTTTTCAAAAAACTCTTGACAAATCTGAAGATTTTTTCAGCGGATCGTTTCAGATCCCCCGTCCCACTCGATCTCGACCGTCACGGGCAGGTTGGATACGACGTGAACGACGGGCTTTTCGCGGGGATCCGACCTTCTTTCGCAAACAAGATTGACCGTCGCGTCCCCGAGCGGATAGTTTTCTACGCCGTGGCGCTCGAGCCGACGAATCTTCCAGACGATCTTTCTGCCGTGCGCGTCGGGAACGATGCCGAGAACGTACTCGAGAAGCACGCACACGGGCGGGATCCCCGTCCAGCCGACAAAATCGGCCTTCGCGGGCTTGCCGGGCTCCGCTGATTCCGGCGCGTAGTTCTCAAAAACCGTCCCCGTTTTGTTGAATACTTTGACGACGGCGTCGAGATAATTGCAGCCGATCTCGTAGGCGAGCTTTTCAAATCCATTCTGCCGAAGTCCCTCAAGCACCATATAGTTCGTCGGCGCCCAGACGCCGCCCTTCCAGTAGCCGCCTTGCGGGTCGTACAGCGGGTGATCCGCCGAGAGGGAAGGCACGCGCGTCGGACGTTTGAACTCGTTTTCGTTGTCAAGATGGCCGACGAAGCGTTCAAGCCGCTCTTCGGGGACGAGCCCCGCAAGTAGCGTCCAGTAAGCGCCGATCGTTTTGACGCCGGAAAGAGAGCCGTCGCGGCGGCGGTCGTAATAGAAGCCGTCCTCTTCGCTCCACATACGGTCGTTGACCGTGTTTCTGAGCATCTCGGCTTCTTTTTCAAGCGGGAGCACGTCCGCTTCGCGGCCGAGCTCCTTCGCCATGGAGATCAGAATGCGGGCAGAGAGGTACTGCTGCGCGCAGGTGTCGATCCAGCTCATGAAGCCGTGGGAAAGCCCCGGATCGTAATCCCCGTCCTGCCGCGGCTGATTGTCCATTCCGCAGGCGAGCCCGCAGCTATAGTAGCTGCCGTCCTGCCACGAACGATTGAGCCGGAGCCAGCGGTAATAGCCGCAGAGCGGGTCGAAAACGCGCGCAAGACGCTCTTTGTCCGCCGTATTGCGGTAATAGAGCCATTCCGCCCACGCGAGGACGTTCGGTCCCGTCGATGCGGGATCGTCGCGCGTGAACTGCTCGCCGGGCTGGCTTTCGCAGATCTCGCGGCTGATAAAACCGTCCTTGTGCTGATGCGAGTAGAAATTGTCGAGCGTTTTCTGAAAAGGGAACGCGCGGCTGCCGTACTTGCAGAACATCATGATGAAGGTCGAATCCCACATGAAGAGGTAGCCGTTGAACGCGGTGTCGATGAAATCGGAAACGAAACCCGCGTCGGGATTTGCTTTCCGGAGATTTTTGAAGGCGAGCTGCCAGACCTTGTCGTAGCAGCGGATCGCGTCCTCGTGACCGTCGAAGATCGGGCGCGGCAGGTACTTTTTCGCCTCTTCGTAGACGGGAAGCGGCTTGTCGTCCGGCTTTTGATCGAAGAAAGTATTGCCCTTGACGAAATCGTTCTTCGCGTAGTAGAGGTTGTCGTTCATCAGAAAATGTTTGGATGCCATAAGCGCCTCTTTTTCGGAAATTATCTGGATCTTCTCGAGATCAGAAGCGCAACGCCGCCGATGATGACGAGAAGGCAGAGGATGATGATCACCACGCGCACGAGCTTCGGATTGCCTTTTTCTTCCGTATCGACCTGCGTCTTCGGTGTCTGCGTGTTGATCGTTGTCGATACGGGCGTCTCATATTCCGTCGTCTGCGAGGGCGTCGTCGGAACGTCCGTCTCAACGGACGTTTCGGAAATCGTCGAGATCGGCGCGGTCGTATTCGCATCGGTCGTGACCGGTACGGACGTCGTCGTGATCAACGCGGTGGTGGTCGGCGCGGTCGTCGTGATCGGAGCGGTCGTAACGTGAGACGTCGTAACGGGCTTCGTCGTGACCGGAACGGTCGTTGCCAAAGCGGTCGTGATCGCTTTCGTCGTGACTGCCTTAGTCGTGACGATCTTCGTCGTAACGGGCTTCGTCGTGACGGGCTTCGTCGTTGCGGCGCAGGTCGTGATCACGACGGTCGTCACGGGTGCGGTCGTCGTCAGGGGCGAGCCGTAAGTAAAGGTATCGGTTCCTTTTTCGCCGCAGGTGCAGCTGTAATAATAGATCGCCGCGCTCGAATAGCTTGCACCCGAAAGCAGATATTTTGCGTCCGTCTTCTTCTGATCGAAAACGTGCACGTGCTGCGTGATATCGTAGCAAACGGAGCTTATCTTGGCGTAATTTTCCATATTGAGGGCGTTCGCGCTGAGGATATTGCCGTCGAGAGTCGCAAAGCAGAGTGCCGTTCCCGCGGGTGCGGAGATCAGTTCGGCGATCCTGCCGGACGAGATCTCATAGCGGCAGAGCGCTGCGGGACTGTTGAAATAAAGATTGCCGTTCTTATACCAAAGAGAGGCGTAAGGGGAGGCATAACGACGGTCGCCGACGTACCACGGGGAAGAGATCGTGCCGATCTTCGTTCCCGCGCCGGTCGAGGAGGTCTTGTAAAGATTGAATTTGCCCGAATCAATCGTGGGATTGACGTAGTAATAGTTCGAGCCGTCGAACGCGATCGCGCCGACGACCGATCTCCAGAAGCAGTCGTCGTACTTCGTCGACGAGCAGACGACGGAACTGTCGTAATTCTCGTGCGGATTTGAGTCCGTCTTGACGGCCGTGTCGCTCAAAAGGAAATATTTGTGCGAAATGTAACCGTAGATCGCCGTTCCGTTCACCCTCGGATCGTTCCACGTGACGTCGACGTGATACCAGTTTCCGTCGATTCTGACGGCGTTCCACTTGTGATACATCGTTTCGCTCTGCATATAAACGCAGGGAATGCCGAGTCGCGTCATGATCTTCTGAAAGACCTCCGCGTAAGCTTCGCAGACGCCCACCTTGTTGAGCGCCAGCTGATAGCCGCGGTGATAAATATCCGCGTTCGGATCGCTGTATGCGTATTCGTAGTGCGAAACCATGTAGTCGTTGATGAAAAGCGCCTTCGCGGCGTCGGGCCAGTTCGGATCGCAGAGAGCGGCGATGCGGTCAAGCTCTTTGTTGTAGGCCGCTCTGTTGGCAACGACGTCCCCGGCGTACGATCTGTACGAAAACGTGATCTTCGTCAGAAAGCCGGTGTCCTGTTCGTAACCGTATTTGTACGAATCAAGGTACCCGTATTCGGGCTCGTCGCAGATAATCTTTTCGATCAGCGCGGAAAGATCGGACTGCCTGACCTCGTAACCCGTGAGATCGACGGAGGCGTCCGTATCGGCAAGCGCCCCGGCGATTTTCCGGTAGGCGGGATCGCTGTCGGTGTAGTCCTTCGCGAAGACGTTCGCGGATAATAAAAGAGAGAGGATCACCACAAACGAAGAGAGCAGTATGATTCTGATCGTATTTCGACGCATATATATCTCCATTCAACGTTTTTTTCAACAGTAGTATAGCAGATTTCGGACGAAAAGTCAAGGATACGCGCATAATATGCCGAAAAACGACAAAAACGGACTGCGGAAGATTTCCGCAGTCCGTCTGAAATATAAAATCAGCAGCAGCCGTGCGCGAGCATCGCGTTGACGACTTTTTCAAATCCGGCGATGTTGGCACCCGCGACGTAGTCGCCCGCCTTGCCGTAGCGCTTCGCGGCGTCGTCAAGGTTGTGGAACAGGGTCGTCATGATGC
>JAZLHQ010000207.1:0-14424 GCA_045616925.1 Eubacteriales bacterium
GGGAGATTTTCGTTTACGATGAAGTCTACGGCAGCTCATCAAGGAGCAAGCAGACGTCGCCGATGTCGAATCTGCCGTTCCCGTTCGCGTCCGCGGCGCCGAACGTTTCACGGTCGAGTTCAAGATTTCCGCAGACGCAGTCGATCAGGATCTGCGCGTCGGAGAGCGTCACGTAGCCGTCGCCGTCAAGATCGAAGCGGCGGGACGTAAATCCGATCGACAAAACCGTATAATCTCCGCAGTTGATCGCCCGGAAGGAATAGGATTCGTAGAGTTCCCTGACGGCGGAGCCGAAATACGTTCGCGCGTAGAGTTTCGAGATCACGTCGCCCGCCCCTTCGGTCGGGACGGCAGCCTCAAGCGTGCAGTTCCCGCCGAGAAGCGACGCTCGAGCCAAAGCTTCGAGGTCGGGCAGCGTAGGATTTTCAGATCCCGTGTACCGGTAATACGTCGGCGCGGCGGCGGATACCTCCGGCAAAACGCATTGATAGGAAATACCGTACGTCTGTCCGAAAACCGTGTGATCCCGTCTGAACGCCGCGTCCGGGGACGCGAAATACGCGTGAAAGACGCCCGCGGACGTCTCGGGACGGTCGTCAAAGGTCAGATCCGCCCAGAACCAGCCGTATTCGCTCTTGACGAGGTTCCACGCGTGCGGATTGCCCTTCGTCGTCCCCGCGACCGTAAAGGCGGGGATCCCGCATTTTTTCAGCAGATACTGGTAGGTTTTCGCGTAGCCGTCGCAGACGACGCCGCTTTTTTCGGCAAAGCCCGGAAGTCCGTGCGCGTCCGCTTTCATACTCGGCGTGATGCCGTCGCTTTCGTAACGGTAGAAAAGCTCGTTTGCGAGAAAATCGTGCAGATAAAGCGCTTTTTCATAGTCGGAAAGCGCCTCGTCGACCGACGAGAGGATCTTTTCCGCCGCTTTTTCGATTTTTTCGGCGGTCAGTTTGCGCGTATTGCCCGAAAAATACTTTTCTTCCATCAGAAAGCGGATGCCGTTTTCCGCGTTGTCCACCAAAAAGACCGACGGCAGAAAGAACGCTTCGGGGTGGTCGGCGCGGTACGCCATATAGACGCTCTCGACCTCTTCAAGCGAAAGACCGTACGTCTTTCCCGAAAAAATGCCTTCGGGGACGGCGAAATGCTTTTCGGCGATCCCCTGCGGCGTGTAGGCGCTTCCCTTTTCAAGATCGCGTTCCGATTTCAAAAGATCTTGCGCGTATTTGTCAAACGCCGCGTAAAGCAAGCGCATTTTTTCGCCGTTTTCTTCCGATTCGAGCGCGTCGTACGCGCTTTCCGGCAAAGGCTGCGCGTTGACTTCGTTCTTCAGCGCATAAAAAGAGAGGAGCGGAAAAAGCATTGCGCAAAGCAAGCCAAAGCATAACGCTTTTCTGACCGTTGCACGCACTTTTTTCCCCTCCACTCCGGATCGAGACTCTTGTTTACATTGTATGATATTATTTACGTTTGGTTTGCGAGATGATGAAGACGCCGCCGAAGATCAGCATCGCGAGCACGCAGCCGATCAGAACGACGGTCAGCGTACCGGCGTCCTTGACGGCGCCGACGAATTTCTGCCAGCCGGTGCGCGTATCGCTTCCGGTCGGATCGTTTTCGTTTTCGGCGTTTTTCTTCGGGATCTGCTGCGTCTCTTCAAGTCCGCAGCGCACGCAGACGCGCTTTTCGTAGCCCTCGTAGTATTCGGTCGCTTCGACCTCGACGTGCCAGTCGCCGAATTCGTGACCCGTCGGATCGGTCGTTTCCTGCCTGTGATCAAAGCAGCGCGTGCAGAGAAGGTCGACGAGTCCGCTTCCCGTGCAGGTCGCGGGGTACAGATCCTTCCTCTGATAATCGTGTCCGAGCGGCTCGACGTTATTGACGAGCTGATACTGTCCGCAGAGCTTGCAGAGCTTTTCGGTATGTCCTTTTTCGGTGCAGGTCGCGGGGATCACCGTTTCCTCATAGGCGTGTTTTTCCGGATTACTCTTCAGGATCTCGTCCTTCTGCTGCGAGCAGACCGTGCAGGTGTAGCGGATGTAGCCGCCGTCCGAGCAGGTCGGCTCCTTGCGCTCCGATTCCGCCCACTGATGCTCCGCTTTTTCGGTCTCGTTCGTTCTGACGCTTTCGCCGCAGACCGAGCAGATCGAGAGCGTATAGCCCTTTTCCACGCAGGTCGCGGGGACGAGAGTGCCTTCCGAGAGCGTGTGTCCCGTTGCCTTCTCCTGCGAGATCGTCACGATCTCCTTGCAGACGCTGCAGATCTTCTTGACGTAGCCGTCCTCGGTGCAGGTCGGCTTTTTCGTTTCGTAATCCTTCAGCTGATGCTCGAGAAGCTTCGAGCCGCGCACAACCTTCGTTTCGGAGCATTCCGAGCAGCGGTAGATCGTCTCTTCGTACGCGGAGCAGGTCGCCGCCGTGTGGCTCGTCTGCACCCAGAGCTTGCTGTTGGCGTCTTTTTCGTGCGGACAGACGACGGATACGTTCTTCGTGACGGGAGAAAGCGTCCCGACCTTGCCGTCGCTGCCGGCGTATTCGCCGTCCACGTAGATCTGATAATCGCCGAGCGCCGCGTCCGACGCGAGCTTGAAGGTATAAGTAACGACCGCGCCCTTTTTGACCGTCGAAGAGGACGCGAACGCGATCCTGTACGGGATCTCCGCGTTGTTCGACGACTTGCCCGATACGCTTGCCGTCGATTCGATCTTCACGTTCGTCAGCGTCAAAGACGTATTGGAGTAGTGCAGGTCGATGACGAGTCCCTTGCAGGTCGTATCGCCGGTTGACGAAAACGTCAGCGTGAACGTGTCGCCCGGGTAGACCTTGGCGTTCGTATCGAGCGAGAAGGTCGGAGACGCGGCGAACACGGGCAGAACCGACGCCGAAAGCAGGAATGCAAGCACCGGCAGCATAAGAATTATGAAAATAACGCGTTTTTTATTCATATCGGACAGATTTCTCCAAAATGCCTCATATTTCGTATTATAGTGATTATATCATCATTCTTCCCGACTTGCAAGTTTTTTTTGAAAAATTCAAAATTTTTTCAACTTTGGAATATATTTCATACGCAAAACGTATAATGTAACCGTACAAAACACGTAAGAATACACGCAGAATTCCGTTTTTTCAAGAAAATACTTGCAAAAAGGGAAAATTCGTGCTATAATGTAAATTAGATGATTTTGTTTTCGGGGAGGATCGGTATGAATATCTGCGTTTACGGCGCGTCGAGCACGCAGCTTGACTCCAAATATATAGAAGCCGGCGAAACGCTCGGCGAACTTATGGGCAAACGCGGTCACACGCTGATCTTCGGCGGCGGAACGAACGGCATGATGGGTGCCGTCGCGCGCGGCGTTTTTGCAAACGGCGGCAGGATCATCGGCATCGCGCCCGCCTTCTTCCCCGTCGACGGCATCCTTTACGAGCACTGCGACGAACTCATCCGTCCCGACGATATGCGCACGCGCAAGCGGATGATGGAAGATACGTCCGACGCCTTCGTCGTCACCCCCGGCGGGATTGGAACCTTTGACGAATTCTTCGAGATCATGACCCTCCGCCAGCTCGGCAGAACGCCGAAGCGGATCGCCATTCTGAACGTCGACCACTACTTCGATCCGCTGATCGCGCTCCTTCAGAACGCGGTCGATCAGCATTTTATGCGTGAATCCCGCGGGATCCTCTACGAAGTCTTCGACGATCCCGAAAAGCTGCTCGATTACCTTGAAACCACTCCGGCGGGCATCGCTGCCCCCGATACTACGAAACTGATCTGACAACGGTCGGTCGCAAAAAGGAGAAAATACTTCCATGGAACTTTTGCTTCGCAAGATCTGCCTTCTGCTGGCGGCGGCTTTGCTGCTGCCGCACTTCGGATCTTTCTTCAGCGATACGGATCTTTTGTCAAGCATTGAGCTTGCGGAACTGCTGTCTGCCGAGAAATCGAAAAAATCCGAGCCGGACGAGTTCCCCGTCGCGTCGATGTTCTTCGGCTCGCCCGCTTCCGAGAGCGCGCACGTTTACGTAAAGCCGAATAAGCCGGTCAACACGACCTATTCGACCGATTTCCACATGAGCTGCAGCGACATCGGTCTGCAGATCATCCGCGGATTCGAGGGCTACGACCCCTACGCCTACTGGGACTACTCGCAGTGGACGTACGGTTACGGCTGCCGCGCCGAATACGAAGGGCAGTACATCTCCGAGCACGACGCGCTCCTGCGCCTTGCCGATCAGATCGAAAAGAACTACGCGTCGCAGGTCAACCGGTTCGCCAAAACCTACAACCTCGACCTCAATCAGAACCAGTTCGACGCGCTCTGCAGCTTCTTCTTCAACATCGGTGAATACTGGTGGTCGGTCAGCCGCTACGAAAATTCCGATCTCAAGCGCGTTCTGACCAACATCAACAAGGGAAATTACACGGACGCGGAGATCACGGAGGCATTCCAGCAGTTCTGCCACGCGGGCGGAGAATTCAAGGCATCCCTTTACCGCCGCAGAACGCTTGAGGCTTCCCTCTTCTGCGAAAAGGACTACATCCTCGGCGAGATCCCCGAGGAAGACCTCTATCTGCGCACCGTCGTCAACGTCAAGAATTCCATTTATATCCGCAGAATGCCCTCCAAAGAGAGCGAAGACATCGATACCGTTTCGCGCCTTGCGATCGTCCCGATCTACTGCACGGACGCAACGGGCGAATGGGGCTACACGATCGACCATCAGAACCTCGGCTGGATCCAGATGAAATACACGACCGAGATCCCCGAAAAAGCGACGCTTTACGACGCGACTACGGTCAATTCAACGACGGGCGTCGACAAATACGGCGTCAATTATTCGATCAACAAAACGGATATGACGGCGTCTGCCGTCACCTGCACGGGCACTTCCTGCCCCGACGATTTCAAATTCCCCGCTTATATCGTCTTTGAGAATCAGGTCTACGAAGTGACCTCCATCGGAGAAAACGCGTTCTCTCCGAACAAGACGAGCAAGACGATCTATATCCCGAAAAACGTCAAGTCGATCGCCGTCAACGCCTTCGAAGGCTCCGAGATCTCCATTATCTACTACGATCAGGGCTCCTACGCCGAGAAATACGCCGTCAAGAGCGGTCTCAACGCGACCGCCTACGACTGCTTCTACGGTCATATCTACGGCGACTGGGAAAAGGGCGAGAATCCCCTCAGTGAGACCTCGACCTGCCTCGTCTGCGGCAACACGCTGACGAGAACGGTAAAGAACATCACCGTTTCCTCGAAGCCCTCCAAGATCGAATACTACGAGGGCGATCCCGACGCGGTCTTCGATCCCGCGGGTCTTGCGATCGTTCTGCACTACGATTCGGGCGACGAGATTCCCGTCAAGTACAAGAACGGAAACATCACGATCGAGGGCTTCAGCACCGCCGTCAGCGGCGAATGCGTGCTGGAAGCAAGTTATCTCGGATTGAAAACGACGTTTTCCGTCAATATTTCGCAGCTGATGATGGAAAGCATCTCGGTGGACAAGCTCCCCGACAAAACGACCTACGTCGAAGGCTCGGCGTTTGAAGAAAAGGGACTTGCCATCCGCGCAAACTACAACAACGGCACCTACGTCCCGGTCAGCGCCGATTTCACCGTCTCGGGATTTGATCCCGACAAGATCGGCAAGCAGACACTGACCGTTACTTACAACGGCTTCAAAACGACCTTCACCGTCACTGTCAAGGCGAAATCGCCCGTTTCCTTCACGATCTACGATTACCCCGAGCGCACCGAATACTACTGCGGCGACGCGTTCGATCCCTTCGGTCTCTCCATCAAGGTCCTTTACAATAACGGCACGGAAGCGATCATCGATCACAACGATCCCGCCTTCAGTTCCCTCACCTTCTCGCCTCTCGACAGCAGAGAAAAGGGCTACGCCAAAGTCACCTTCTACTACGCGTCCTGCGAACCGCAAAGCATCGAAGTGCTCGTGATCGCGCGCGATCTCGAATCCTCGGAATACGAACTTTCGGACGACTACGTCTCCGAAGTTCCTCCCGATCTGACCGTCGACGAGTTCACGGAAGGCTTTGAAGCCGGTCCGCGCGTGAAGATCGTTCAGGACGGCGAGGAGATCCCCTCGGGCGAAAACGTTCCGAACGGCGCCGAGGTACAGCTCTGGTACAATTCCGATATGCTCGACTGCAAGAATCTCGTCGTCACGGCGGACGTGAACGCCGACGGCCGGGTCGGTCTTTCCGACTATACCCGTCTCTTTGACGCCTTCAAGGCCGTGCAGTGCGGCAAAACGCCCTCTCTGACGGATTCCGAAATGCGCGCCGCCGATCTCAACGGTGACGGCGTTATCACGCTGACGGATCTTCTGCTTCTCAACGGCTCCGCCGTCGGCAAGACGGAGGTCAACGGGGTCAAAACGAAGAAAGTCGTCCGTTTTGACGTCTGACAAGGATCAGGATCATTCCCACTACGAAAAAGGAACACGAAATGAAGTTCAAAAAAGCGTTTATCACAGCGATCGGTATATTCTGCTGCGTATGCCTTCTTGGGCAGTTCGCGGGCGTACTGCCCGTCTCTGCCGCGAACGGTTTCAGCGCGATGATCTCCTCCGAGGCGGACGTCATCCGCCCGTCGGACAAAGTGGAATTGACGCTTTCGCTTGACGGCTGTCAGGCACTCGCCTTCAGCGGCGAAATTACTTATTCGGCAGACGTTCTGGATTTCGATTCCATTGAAAGCATGGCGGACGGCTGGTACGTTTCGGCGGAAGTCCCGGAGGGCTCCCCGAACAAGCTCGGCATCCTCGCGCTCGATCCCTCTCTGACGACCCCTGCGGCGACGAATTCGCCTCTTTTGAAACTGACCTTCACCGTCAAGCCGACCGCTGCCGGGCAAAACGCCGTCGTCGAACTGACGAAGGCGAGCGCCTCCGACGGCAAAAAGGACTACCGCTCGGAAGCCTACGGCTGGTCGCTCCCCGTCTCGGCAGGCAAATCCGACGACTGCACGCTCCACGCTTTGACGGTCAACGGACTCATCCCGACGGATTTCTCCGTCTCCGCGTCCGTCTGCCATTTCACCCTTTCCTTTGACGTAACGGAGCCCGTGATCGTCCCGACCTGCGACGAAAACGCCGAAGTCTCGATCAACGGACCGAAAACCCTTTCGGTCGGCGAGAATACGTATCTGATCACCGTTACGTCCCAGAGCGGACTTTCGCAGGTCTATACGCTGATCGTCACGCGGCAGGAAGAAAACGCCGACCCTTCGGACGCCAACACCCAGCTCGATTCGATCGCGCTCTCGACGGGATTTTTGTCCCCCGCGTTCTCCCCGAAAACCTACGATTACCTCGTCTACGTCCTTGAGAGCGAGAAAACGCTCGCGATCACGCCGCACGCACAGTCGTCGAGCGCCGTCTGCCAGCCGGTGACGGTCGATTTCGACACGTTCGATTTCTCGTCCCCCGTCCGTCTGACGGTCATGGCGGAAAACGGACAGACGCTTACTTATTCGCTGACGATCCTGGCGCTTCCCGATTTCAACGGCATCAACGTCCCCGGTATTCTCGACGATCCCGATATTCCCCCGCACGAGGATCCCGGTAATACGCCGGGCGAAAGATCGGGCAGTCCGATCCGCCACACGCGCCTCTCGAAATATCTTGAAGACCGCGGCATCACGTTCACCGTTCTGATCGTCGTGTCGGCGATCCTTCTCGTCCTTCTCATCGCCGTTTCGGTCTTCTTCATCGTCCGCGCAAGCGTTCTGAAGAAGCGCGTAGGCAGGAATAAAAAAGTTCCGAAAGAAACCGCCGCTCAAAACCCGTCGGCGGATGAAAATATGAAAGATTTTTAATCAAACGGAGGTACCACTATGTTCTGTAAACACTGCGGACACGAGTTGTCCGCCACCGACAAGTTCTGCGCTTACTGCGGTCAGCCCGCCGAAAGCGCGGAGCAGACCGAAAACGAGGCGCCGAAGGCTGAAAATCTCGATTTTCAGATCCCGCACGTCGAAGAGCCGAAGAACGTATCGCAGCCGATCGTCAAAAAGATCGCTTCGAAGCCCGTATTCCTCGTCTTCTCGATCGCGTTCACCATTATGCTCGCTTCGTTTGCCATTTCCGTCTTTTCCGGCAGCATTCTGAGCGTTCTTTCGCTGATCTTCGGCATTTTCGTCGATATCGCGCTCTGGACGCTTTACGGCCTTTCCAAAAAAGAAAACGAGAGCGAAAATCCCGCCCTCTTCAACAAGATCCGCTCCTACGCGGTCTGCCAGCGTGTCTTCGCCATTATCGGGGCGGTCGGCATCGGCATTCTGATCGCTCTTCTGATCATCTTCACCGTGGTCGTCGGCACGAACCTCTCCACGCTCAACGACGTCGACCTCTCCGACTCTGCCAAGATCAAAGACGCCATCTCCGAAGCAGTCGAAGAATCCGGAGTTGAAGAACTCTACGGTGACGACTTCGTTGATGAAATTTACGATGAGATCGACAATATTTATGAAAAAGAGATCGTCGGCGATCTGCTTTCCCGCGGTCTCGGCATGATCGTAATGATCGCTCTGATCGTCCTTCTGGTCTTCGTGATCGTCGTGTTCGTCGTCGATATCATTTCCGCCGTCCGCTACAAGAAAATGGCTCTCTTCTGCGACGATCTGCGTCTTTCGTGGATCTCCGGCGTTCCGATGAAGAGCGAGCACACGGGGCTTCGCAAGCTTTCGGTCGTGTACGGCGTTCTGATGGCGATCTTCTCCTTTGGATCCATCGGCGTAACGCTCTTCCTCGGCGGACTCTTCTCAAGCATCGTCGCGATCAGCGAGATCGTCGCGATCTTCGCTTTCGCGTCCGTCGTCAAGGAACTTGACAAAGGCATGAAAGAAGCTTCGGAAAGCACTGATTTCTGATTACAAACGTAAAAAATCCCGCTGAAAAGCGGGATTTTTTCATTTGATATGAAAGATCTTCTTGAGGATCGGCACCGTAAACTTCGGCGCTTTGACGGTCACGACGGTCATAACAACGCCTCCCTTCGGGATCATTGTATGCCGCTTTTTATTTTTTGTCCCAGTCGTGCTTGTTCTTGAGGATCTCGTAAAGCGCGCAGTAGCTTTCGTGGCGGCTCTTTGGGATCTTTCCTTCCGAAACGGCGGCAAGGACGGCGCAGTCCGTATCCCTTAAATGCCGGCAGTCCGTATAGCGGCATTTGCCGAGATAGGGCGCGAATTCGACGAAAGTGCCGGCAAGATCCTCCTTGCCGAAGAAATCGAAGCGCTCGAAATCGAGCATCGTGAAACCGGGCGTGTCGGCGAGAAAGCCGCTGCCCCTTCCGATCAGCTCACGCATCGGATAGAGCGTGACCGTGCGCGTCGTGTGTTTGCCGCGCGCGATCTTTTCGCTGATCTGCCCCGTTTTCAACGTGAGCGACGGGAAAAGACGGTTGATGAGCGTCGATTTTCCGACGCCGGAGGCGCCGGAAAAGGCGCAGACCTCGTCAAGGCAGACGTCCGCGCAGTAATTTTGC
The DNA here is from genome assembly GCA_045616925.1 of Eubacteriales bacterium. Lineage (GTDB taxonomy): Bacteria > Bacillota > Clostridia > Oscillospirales > CAG-272 > JAZLHQ01. The sequence goes on from JAZLHQ010000207.1 coordinate 9,527, forward strand.
AGACGTCCGAGCTCCTCCCTATCGTCGGGGCAAAGGACGAACGTATCAAACCCCGCCGTGCGGTAGATCCCGGCGATCCTAAGGGCGCCTTCCCCGTCGAGATCGCTCTTGGTCACGACGACCGTGCAGGAAATGCCGTTGTAAGCGGCGATCGTCGTCAATTTGTCGACGGTGTAAAGGTCCGGCTCGGGATCGCGCGTGGGGATCGTTATGAAGATGCGGTCGAGATTTGCCATAGACGGGCGCAGGAGCGAGTTTCTGCGCGGCAATACTTTTCCGATGATTTTTTCGCCGTTTTCGTCGGACAAAACCGTCACGGCGTCGCCGACCTGCAGTTTTCCGATCTCGCGGCGGAACGCGCCCTTGGCGCGCAGGACAAGACGTTCGCCGTCGTTCGTAAAGACGGTGTAAAGTCCGCCGACTCCTTCGATGATGATCCCGTTTTCTTCCATAGGTCCGTCCTTTTCTCGTTTTCTTCTATGATTATAGCGAATTTCCGTCCGATTTGCAAGTGTTTTGGGCGCAATTTTCGCTTTTTTTATGATTTTTCCGCAAAGTCCTTGCAATTTTCACGCTTTGGGTGTAAAATAGTAGGATGAAATTATTATATCCCGAAAGGAAAAACGATCATGAAAATCGATATGCACGTACACACTTCGGAGATCAGCGCCTGCGGCAAGCTTGCCGCCAAGGAGGTCGTCCGCCTTTATAAAGAAGCCGGCTACGACGCGATCTGCGTCACCAACCACTTCAGCTCCTACACCGTCAAGCACCTCGCGAAGCAGGGCAAATTCGACTTCGTGAAGGCTTATCACGAGGGCTACGAGCTCGCGAAGGCAGAGGGCGAAAAGGTCGGACTCAAGGTCTTCATCGGCTACGAGCTGCGCGTCAACGAATGCGACAACGACTACCTCGTTTACGATATGAACGACTATCTGCTCGAGAACTTCCCGAAGCTTCTCGACCTGCCGACGAAGGAATTCTGCCAGGTCGTGCGCAAGAACGGGATCCTTCTCTTCCAGGCGCACCCCTTCCGCAACAATATGAAGATCGTCAACCCCGATTACCTTGACGGCATCGAGGTCTTCAACGGACATCCCGGACAGGTCTCGAGAAACCAGATGGCAGAGGCGTGGGCGGATTTCCATCCGCAACTCAGACGCATCTCGGGCTCCGACTGCCACGAGACGCACCACGTCGGCAGAGGCGGCGTGATCACCGAACGCAATATCGAAACGCAGAGCGATCTGCTCGAAATGCTGCGCGACGGCGACTACACGATTTATCACGTTTGATGGAAGCGCGCGAAGAAATCCTGTCCGTTTTTAGGGACGCGATCGAAAACAGGACGCTCAAAAAAGCGGTTTTCAGCAAGAGTTTTGACCAAGAGATCCGCAAAACCGAGGCGACTCTCGTCCTCTTATCCGGCAAACCGACGCTGAAAACGGAGACGTTCCGATCGGACAACAAGGCGATCAGCCGCAACTACCCGATCGAAGAAGCGGCGGAACTTCTCTCTTCCTTCGCCCTTACCGGTTTCGGACAGACCAATATTCTGACGAGCGCGGGCGAATGCGAGGTCCGCGTTTCGAAAAAAGGCAAAATATTCGTCGGAAATCACGTCAAAAGCGCGGACGCGGCGCCCGCGATCGAACTGAAGACGCCCGAGCGCGAGAAGCACTATCTGATCGACGCCGAAAAATACCCCGAATTTCTGAAAGCACTCGGCGTTTCGGATGAAAACGGCAGAGTTTTTGACAAAAAACGGGCGAAATACCGTCAGATCAACCGCTTCGTCGAGATCCTCGACGACGTCTACGACAAGCTCCCCGCCGACGGCGTTCTGACCGTCTGCGATCTCTGCTGCGGCAAAAGTTATCTGACCTTCGCCGTCTATTTCTATCTGACCTCGATCAAAAACAGAAAAGTCGAGATGTACGGCGTCGATCTCAAGGCGGATTGCATCGCCTTCTGCGCGGAGCTTGCCGAAAAGCTCGGCGCAGATTCGCTGCATTTTCTCTGCGGCGACGTTCTGAAATTCGAGATCCCCGACGGCAAAAAGCCCGATCTCGTGATCTCCCTGCACGCCTGCGACACGGCGACCGACGTCGTGCTCGCGTTTGCCGTTCTGAACAAAGCGGGGATGATCCTGTCGACCCCCTGCTGCCACCACGAGACGTTCCATCAGATGAAGACGGAAAATCTCGGCTTCATCGAGCGGCAATCGATCTTAAAGCAAAAACTCGCGGACGCGGCGACGGACGCGCTCCGGACCCTGCGGCTTGAAGCCGAGGGCTACCGCGCGCAGGCGATGGAGCTCATCGACCCCGAAGAAACGCCGAAAAACGTACTGATCCGCGCGATCTACGACGAGCGCCTGCCGCTCATGCGCCGCAAAACGGCTTACGAGGAATACAAAAACGCCGTCAGAATGCTCGGCATCGACCCGACGCTCGAAAAACTGCTGACCGCATCGGATCAACAGTAACGAAAGGATTTATATGGAAAACTACACCGCGGCGGCGATCTCCTCGCCATACGGCAGAGGCGGCGTCGCGCTTATCCGCGCAAGCGGCGCTGACGCGCTCGCGATCGCCGAGAAGATTTTCGTACCCGCAAGCGGGAAGGCGCTCTCCGGCTATCCTTTTTCGCGCGCGGTCTACGGCGAGATCGTCTCGGAGGGCAAAACCGTCGACGACGTGATGCTGACGCGCTATAAAGCGCCGCATTCCTACACGGGTGAAGACAGCTTTGAGATCACCTGCCACGGCGGCATCCTCGTCACTGCCAAAGTGCTTGAGGCCGTCCTGCGCGCGGGAGCGAAGCAGGCGGGTCCCGGCGAATTCACGAAGCGCGCCTTCATGAACGGCAAACTCTCCCTGACGGGTGCGGAGGCGATCATCAACGTGATCGACGCCGAAAGCGAGGAAGCGCTGAAGCTCTCCCGCGCGCAGATGGGCGGATCGCTCTCGCGGGCGATCAACGCGATCTACGAGGATCTTTTGTCGGTCTTAAGCTCGGTCTACGTGATCGCCGATTACCCCGACGAGGATCTTTCCGAGCTTTCCCGCGACGACATTTACGAAAAGATCGGCAAATGCCGCGGTTCACTCTCCAAACTTCTCAAAACCTTCGAGACGGGTCACGCGATCACCGAAGGCGTCAGAACAGCGATCGTCGGCGAGCCAAACACGGGAAAATCTTCCCTTCTGAACGCGCTCTGCGGCGAAGACCGCGCGATCGTCACCGACGTTGCGGGCACGACCCGCGACACGATCCGCGAAAAAGTGCGCCTTGAGCGCATAACGCTCGACCTGTCCGACACGGCAGGCATCCGCGTGAGCTGCGATCCCGTCGAAAAAATCGGCGTCGAGCGCTCGAAAGCGGCGCTCAGAGACGCCGAACTCGTTCTCTGCGTCTTCGACGCCCAAAAAGGCGATCCGTCAAAAGAGGCGATCGCCGAGCTTCTTTCGGGTGCACGCGGCACGAAGATCGCCGTTTTCAACAAATGCGATCTCTGTCCCTCCTTCGTTCCCGAAAAGCCCGAAGGCTTTTCGGCGGCGGTCCTCATCAGCGCGAAGACCGGGTACGGGATCAATCAACTCAAAAGCGCCGTTGAAAAAAGTTACGTCGACGGCGAGATCAACTACGAAACGGACGCGCTTCTGACCTCCGTGCGGCAGAAACTGTCCGTTGAGAGCGCTCTCGGCGCCGTCAACGACGCGCTCACTGCGCTCGACGACGGCTTTACGCCGGACGTTGCGGGAATGGATCTTGAAAGCGCCGTTTCGTATCTCGGCGAAGTGGACGGCAGAGCGGTCTCGTCGGAGATCGTCGACCGCATCTTCCACCGCTTCTGCGTCGGAAAATAATCAACTAACCGAAAGGAAAGAATTTGCGGATATGACGAACAGACAATCAGCTCCGATCGCCGTGACGGATTCCGGCGTCGGCGGGCTCAGCACGCTGAAAGAGCTTTGCAAACTCCTCCCGAACGAAAATTTCATCTTTTACGGCGATTCCGCCAACAATCCTTACGGCAGCAAGGAAACGGAGGAAGTGCGCCGGATCGTTTTTGAAAACGTCGACCGTCTTTTGAAAATGGGCGCCAAAGGCGTTGTGATCGCCTGCAATACGGCGACGGGCGCCGCCGTGCGCGCTCTGCGCGCGGCGTACCCCGATCTTCCGATCGTCGGCATCGAGCCCGCGATCAAGCCGGCGGCTTTGTCGTGCGAGAATCCGACCGTCGGCGTGATGGCGACCCCCTTGACGCTCTATCAGGAGAAATACCGCCGTCTTGCCGAGAAATACGCCGCGAATTCGCGCGTGATCCCGATCCCCTGCCACGGGCTCGCGGATCTGATCGAGGCGGGGCATCTTGCGGACAAAGCGGTTTACGATTACCTCGACGATCTTTTCGCGCCCTATAATCTCGACAAGATCGACTGCGTCGTCCTCGGCTGCACGCATTACGCGCTCATCATGGACACGATCGCCGACTATCTCGGAGACCGCGTGAAGATCTTTGACGGCGGGAACGGCGTTGCGCGCGAGACGCGCCGCCAACTTGCCGAGAAAGACCTTCTGAATCCGTCGACCGAGATCGGAACGGTATCGGTCGTCAACAGCAAAAAGAGCTTTGAGCCGATCCTGACGGTCAGAACCGACGCCGACACGGTCGTTGACGAGATCCTCCCCGCGTTTTTCGGATAAAACAAAAAGCACCCACCGGGTGCTTTTTGTGTATATAATGTAAAACCAATATTCGGTCAAGGATGTTGTGCCAAAGTCACTTTGACGCGCGAAGCGCACTGTTACTTTCCGTGTGCCGAAGGCACGCTTCATAGGGCGAAAGCCCTGCTTCATGAGTTGCTTTGCAACTCGTTTCATGCACCGCA
>JAZLHQ010000208.1:0-5290 GCA_045616925.1 Eubacteriales bacterium
CGCTCGGCTCGCACGATATGTTTTTAGCCGAGATCGTCAACATGCGCGTGGACGAAGTGCTCGTTGAAGAAAGCGGCAGGATCGCGTACGAAAAAGCGGGGCTCGTCGCCTATTCGCACGGCGAATACTATGCGCTCGGCAAGAAACTCGGCAAATTCGGGTTTTCCGTGGAGAAAAAGCGCAAAAAAAGCGCAAGACGCCAAAATCCACAAAAGAAACCCGCGGATAAGTGATTTTTTGTGAACTTACGGTCTTGACAGAATCCGTTTTCTGTGTTACCATAAGTCCCGTGAAAAAACGGCATCTGACCAAAAGAAGGAAATAAAATGGAAATCTTATTAAGCGTGGCGTTCGCGCTTCTCGTGGGACTTCTGATGTCCCGTCTTGCAAAACTCGTGGGGCTTCCCGCCGTCACTTCCTACCTTGTGGCGGGCGTTCTGATCGGACCCTTCTGCCTCGGAAGGCTCGGGCTCGGCGGCATCGGCTACGCGTCCGTTTCGGATATCAACACGTTCGGCGTCGTATCGAAGGTAGCCCTCGGCTTCATCGCCTTTGAGATCGGCAACGAATTCCGCCTTTCGCAGCTCAAAAAGACGGGCAAACAGGCGACGGTGATCGGCGTCCTGCAGGCCTTGGCGGCGTGCGCGCTCGTCGATATCTCGCTCGTCGTCCTGCATTTCATTTTCCCGGAGATCCTCTCGATCCCCGCGGCGATCTGCCTCGGCGCGATCGCTACGGCGACCGCACCCGCGACGACGATCATGGTCGTCAAGCAGTACAAAGCAAAGGGCGCTCTGACCGATCTTCTTCTGCCGATCGTCGCGCTCGATGACGCGGTCGGCATCGTCGTATTCGCAATCTCTATCGGAATCGCGAAGGCTCTCGAATCCGGCAGCGTGGACGTCGTTTCGATCGCCGTCAAGCCGCTGATCGAGATCGTCGGATCTCTTGTGATCGGCGCGATCCTCGGCTATCTTCTCAACAAAATGGAACTGCTCTTCTACTCGCGCAGCAAGAGAACGGGCCTCGTCGTCGCGTTCGTCATTTTGGGCGTCGCGATCTCTATGTTCCCGATCCGCATCGCGGGCATCAGGATCGAGCTGTCCGCCCTTCTTCTCCTTATGATGATGGGAACGATCTTCTGCAACACCTGCGAGCTTTCCGAAAACCTAATGGAAATGTCCGACCGCTGGGCGGCTCCCGTTCTGATCCTGTTTTTCATTCTGAGCGGCGCGCAGCTTGATTTTACGGTTTTCTCGAAGCCCGCGGCTCTGATCGTCGGCAGCGTTTATATCGTCGCGCGTTCCGCCGGCAAGTATTTCGGCGCGGGATCGAGCGCGAAAATGATGAAATGCGAAGAAAACATCGTCAAATACCTCGGCATCACGCTTCTTCCGCAGGCGGGCGTCGCACTCGGTATGGCGACGACGATCAACGAGACCTTCGGCGCCGAGAGCGAGCTTGCGACGATCGTCGTGCAGGTCATTCTCCTGTCGGTTCTGATCTACGAGCTTGTGGGACCTCTTCTTTCGCGTATCGCTCTTCAGAAAGCGGGAGATATCAAGCCGAAGATTCCGGGCGTGCAGAGAGGGGCGTCTATGCCCAAGCGTTGACGCATTGCGTCAACGCGACGAGTTTGGCTTTGCCAAACTCGATCTCCAATGAAATTTGGCGGACACATATAAAACCCAAGCGTTGACGCGTTGCGTCAACGCGACGAGTTTGGCTTTGCCAAACTCGATCTCCAATGAAGTATGCCTCCCTTGTGCAAAGGGAGGGGGACCGCGAAGCGGTGGTGGGATTGTAAGAAATCGGTACGAATGAAGGAATATTTATGTCGTTCGCTGACAATCCCTCCGTCACGCAGGGCGTCACACCTCCCCTTGCACAGGGAAGGCAACCGATGTCGGTGTGAACAATGCGATCGCCCGCACACGCAAAATTCATCCACCTCCGGACCGCAAACGCGGTCCGGACTTTTTTTGCAAAGGGATTGCATTTGCGCGCGAATTATGATAAAATGTAAAAAAGACCATAGGAGAACGATATGAAAAACGTAAAACGTATTTTTGCGGCACTGCTTGCGATCCTGACGCTGACGGCGGCGGCGCTTCCGGTTTTCGCGGCAGTCCCTAATTTCAAGAACGACTCACTCAAACTGACCTATACGAATGAGGAAGAGGGCGGCTATACGATGCCGTACCGCCTCTATATCCCGAAGGATTACGACGAAGGAAAATCCTATCCCGTGCTGTTCTTCCTGCACGGCGCGGGAGAGCGCGGAAACGATAACGAAAACCAACTCACCAACGCCCTGCCGATTTTGGCAAAGGTCTCGCCCGATCTGATTTCGGAAATGATCGTCGTCGCGCCGCAGTGCCCGGCGAACGAGCAGTGGGTCGACGCCGACTGGTCAAAGGGCAACTATTCGATCGAAAAATACCCCGAAACGAAAGCGCTGAAGACCGCGATGAAGATCCTCGACAAAACGCTTTCGGAATATAACTGCGATACGGATCGCCTCTATGTCATGGGTCTTTCGATGGGCGGTTACGGCACGTGGGACGTGCTCGCGCGCCACGGTGAGAGATTCGCGGCGGGTATCCCGCTCTGCGGAGGCGGAGACCCCTCGCAGGCGGAAATACTGAAGGAGATCCCGATCTGGACGTACCACGGCGACGCCGATACGACCGTCAAATTCTCGGGAACGAAGGAAATGGTCGAAGCGATTGAAGCGGCTGGCGGCGAAAAGATCATCTTTACACCGGTCGCGGGCGCGGGACACAATATCTGGAACACGGCCGCAGGGAATAAGGAACTTCTGCCGTGGCTTCTTTCGAATAAACTTTCCGACCGTATGCCCGAAGTCCCCGACGAGCCCGACGTGCCGCAGGAAAACGATCCCGTGACCGAAAACAAGACCGAAAAAAAGAACGAAACGGGAAAAACGGTCGCACTCATCGGCGCCGCTGCGGCGGTCGGTGCCGCCGTCATCGTCGTTTTCGCGAATACCGCACGCAAAAAATCCCCAAAAATCTAGAAATAACCACCTTTTCACATTTTTGAAAGGAAAACGGTATGAAAATCATTCACACGGCGGATCTGCATCTGTCCTCCGCGATGGACGTCCACCTCGACGCCGAAAAAAGCGCGCAGCGCCGCGCGGAACTTCTCAAGGCCTTTGAGGATATCGCCGATTACGCCGAAAAGAACGGCGTTCGCGCGATCCTTGTGAGCGGCGACCTCTTCGACGAGGGGGGGCGCGCGACGAAATCCGCGCGATCGGGCGTTGAAAAGATCCTAAAAAGTCACCCGAACGTCGGTTTTTACGTTCTCGCGGGAAACCACGACGGAATGGATCTTTCCGATCTTTTGCCGGATATGCCCGAAAACGTGCATTTTTTCTCCGACAAAAACGGCTTCACGACCTACGATCTCGGCGAAAATATCACCGTTTCGGGCGCTGTTCTCGGGGATAACGACCGCGCGTCGCTCCTCGATAAGCTCGATCTGCCCGCAGACGGTTTTCATATCGTCATGTTTCACGACGGCTTCGGCGCTTCGGGAAAAGTGCTGACCCCCGCGCTCACGTCGAAGAGAAATATCGACTATCTGGCGCTCGGTCACTATCACTCCTTCAAAAAGGGAAAGATCGACGATCGCGGCGTCTGGTGTTTTCCGGGATGCCCGCTCGGCAGAGGCTTTGACGAATGCGGCGAAAAAGGCTTCGTTTTGCTCGATATCGGCGAAAAGCAGCTTGAAAACGGCAAAAAAGTCACGCCGGAGTTCGTGGAATTGCCCGGCAGACGCCTCCTTGCGATCGAAGCGGATCTGACGAACGCCGAAAGCGCACGCGAGGCGGATCAGATCATCGAAGACCTTCTTTCGGGCGTCGACGAGTCGTCGATGATCACCCTGACGCTCAAGGGAAGATGCGCACAAGACGTGCGTCCCGATCTGCGCCTCTGGAACGAAAGACTCAACGAACGCTTTTATTTCGCGCGTATCAAGGACGAAACGAGACTGAAGATCGATCCGTCGGCGTACGAGAGCATCGCGTCCCTGCGCGGAGAATTCCTGCGCATCGTCAGCGCCGCCCGTCTTTCGGAAGAAGATAAAAACCGCGTGCTTTCGATTGGAATGCGCGCTTTGTCGGGGGAGGATCCGGAATGAAACTGAAAAAATGTCACGTGATCTCCTTCGGAACGCTTAGGGATTTCGACTATGATTTCGGCGAAAAACTGAACGTCGTCATGCGCGAAAACGGGGAAGGCAAGTCCACCTTCGCCGCCTTCCTGAAGGCGATGCTTTACGGACTTCCGGGCGGTCAGAAAAAGAAGATCGAAGAAAACGACCGCAAAAAATATGCCCCGTGGCAGACGGGCGGCGGATCCTTCGGCGGATGGCTCGAGTTTTCCTCGGATCTCGGAGATTTCCGTATCACGCGCACCTTCGGGGACAAAGAGAGCGAAGATCAGACCGAGCTTCTCGACCTCGGAACGAATCTGAAAATCGAAAAAGACGGAGAAAACGCCGATCTTTTCGAGCCGGGGCTTTCGATCCTCGGGCTCGATTCCGAAAGCTTCGAGCGCACGCTCTTCTTCTCCGAGCGGGATATGAAGGTCGCAAACAGCGACAGCGTCACGAGCCGTCTCAGCGCTCTGACGAGCGGCGACGACGCCTCGTTTGAAGAAGCGATGAAGCTGCTCGAAAAGCGAAGGACGTACTATTCCGGCAAAAACGGCGAGATCGAACGCCTTTCCGCCAAAGAGCGTGAACTGGATCGCGACCGCGCGGAAGCGGAAAACGCACAAAGACTCGCGATTTCCGCAAGATCCGACCGCGACGCCGCCGAAAAAGAGCTTGTAGACACCCAAAACGAAGAATTTCGCCTCGCGTCGGAGCTGAAAACCCTCCGCGCGTACGGGCAGAAAAAAGAGATCCTCTCGACCGGCAAGAGCGCGTCGGACAGAAGACAAAGCGAGATCTCCAACAGGGAAAAATGCCTGACCGAACTCGATCGGTGCCGCGCACGCCTGTCGGGAGCATCCGTTTCAAACGACGAACTGCAGGGACTTTCGGATTGTGTGCGCGACTTTCACAGACTGTACGACGCGCAAATAGCGTCCGAAAATGACGCTGCCGGCGACCCGGATTCCGCGATCTTCGCGATTTTCGCGCAAAAGGGAGTCCCTTCCGACGATGAGATCAACGCCCGCATCGGCGAGCGCTCCCGCGCCGACGCCCTTGTTTCGCAGGCCAATGAAAAGAAGAACGTCTTTGCGGACAG
>JAZLHQ010000209.1:0-23571 GCA_045616925.1 Eubacteriales bacterium
GGATTTGTAGAGATGGACGGGCAAAAAGTGCATTCGGCGCGCCATCGCCTCGTCGACGAGCTGCAGAGCCGTCATCGTATCGTCGTCCTTCGCGGTCGCCGTCTTGTCCTTGACCTTCTGGTCGATCTCATCCATCGCGCGCTTGACGCCAGTACGTCCCTTCGAGACGATCGAGGCGTCGAATCCGCCCGGCGCGACCGAGAGGTACGCGCTGTAAAAGACGAGCGGCTTGTAGATCTTGAACCACGCAAGGCGGATCGCCGACATTTGGTATGCGGCGGCGTGCGCCTTCGGGAACATATATTTGATCTTCTTGCAGGAATCAATATACCAGTCGGGCACGTTGTGCTCACGCATTTCGGCTTCCCAGTCGGGCGTGAGCCCCTTGCCCTTACGGACGCTCTCCATGATCTTGAACGCGTGCGCGTTCTCGACGCCGTAGCGGATGAGCGTCAGCATGATGTCGTCACGGGTCCCGATGACTTCGGAAATCGTGCAGGTGCCGTCGTTGATCAGATCCTGCGCGTTGCCGGTCCAGACGTCCGTGCCGTGGGAAAGACCCGCGATCTGGATCATATCCGCGAAATTGCGCGGATGCGCTTCTTCAAGCATCTTCTGGACGAAGCGCGTGCCGGATTCCGGCAGCGCGTAAGTGCCCATCTTGCAGCCGATGTCGCTGTCCTTGTGGCCCCGCGGCTCGACGGACGGAAAGAGCTTGTAGACGTTCGGATCGTTCATCGGAACGTCCATAACGGAAAGTCCCGAGAACTTTTCGAGCCATTTGTACTTGGTCGGCACATCGTGTCCGAGTTCGTCAAGTTTCAGGATCGTATCGTGCAGGTACGCGAACGGGAAATGCGTCGTGACGATATCGGAATCGGGATCGTCCGCGGGGTGCTGGACGGGCGTAAAGTCCTCGACGTCGTATTCCTTCGGGATAACGACGATGCCGCCGGGGTGCTGCCCCGTCGTTCTCTTGACGCCGACGCAGCCGTTGACGAGGCGGTTGATCTCCGCCTTGTTGACCGTGATCTGCTTCTCGTCGAGGTATTTCATGACGTAGCCGTAGGCGGTCTTGGACGCGAGCGTGCCGAGCGTTCCCGCCTTGAAGACGTGTCCCTGACCGAAGAGTTCTTCGGTGTATTTGTGGACTCTGCCCTGCACTTCTCCCGAGAAGTTGAGGTCGATATCGGGGGATTTATCGCCGTAGAAGCCGAGGAAGGTCTCGAACGGGATATCGTGACCGTCGTTGATCATCAGTTTGCCGCACTTCGGGCAGTTCTTCGAGGGCATATCGAAGCCGGAGCCGTAGGAACCGTCCGTTATGAATTCGCTGTACCGGCAATCGGGGCAGCGGTAGTGCGGCGGCAGCGGGTTGACCTCGGAAATACCCGACATCGAGGCGACGAACGAGGATCCGACGGAGCCTCGCGAGCCGACGAGATAGCCCTGCGATTCGGAATAATGCACGAGCTTCTGCGCGATCATATAAAGCACGGCGAAGCCGTTCTTGATGATGGATTCAAGTTCCTTGTTGAGGCGCGCGCTGACGATATCGGGGATCTTTCCCTCGTAACCGTACCAGTCCATCGCGCGATCCCAGCAGAGCTTTTGCAGATCCTCTTCCGCGCCCTCCATGTTCGGCGTGAACGCGCCGTCCGGGATCGGGAGGAGTTCCTCCATACTGTCGGCGATCTTTCTTGTGTTGGTCACGACGACCTCGTACGCTTTTTCTTCGCCGAGGTAAGCGAATTCATCGAGCATTTCGCGCGTCGTGCGCAGATAAAGTCCGACGTCGCGGTCGCCGTCCGCGAATTTCTGCCCTTTCAGAAGGATCTTTCTGTAAATTTCGTCCTCTTTTCTGAGAAAATGGACGTCGCAGGTCGCGCAGACGGGAATATTGAGTTCTTCGCCGAGCTCGACGATCCTGCGGTTGAGATCTCTGAGTCCCTCGTCGTCGGCGACTCTGCCGTCCGCGACGAGGAAGCGGTTGTTGCAGATCGGCTGGATCTCGAGATAATCGTAGAACGAGGCGATCGTTTTCAGCTCCGAATGGGGCTTGTTGTCGAGGATCGCTCTGAAAAGCTCGCCCGCTTCGCAGGCAGAGCCGACGATGATGCCCTCTCTGTGCGTTTCGAGCAGACTCTTCGGGATGCGCGGGACGCGCTTATAATATTTCAGGTAACTGGCGGAGATCATCCGGTAAAGGTTTTTGAGTCCCACCTTGTTCTTGACGTAAAGGATCATGTGGTAGGGCTTCAGCTTTAAGGGATCCGCCTTTTCGGACATACTCTCGTTGAGCTGCCGGAGCGTCGAGATGCCCTCTTCGTGCATCTGATCGCACATTCTGAAGAAGATCGCCGAGAGCATTTCCGCGTCGTCCGACGCACGGTGGTGATTGAAATCGCCGAGCTTGTAATGCTCCGCGAGCGTGTCGAGTTTATGTTTTTTGAGCGTCGGATTCAGATAGTGCGAAAGTCCGACGGTGTCGAGATAAGAATTTTCAAACGGGATGCGGTTGTCATCACAGACCTTGCGGATAAATCCGATATCGAACGGCGCGTTGTGCGCGATCAGAAGCCGGTCGCCGCAGAATCCGAGAAAGTTTTTGACCGCTTCTTCGGGCGCGGGCGCGTCCTTGACCATTTCGTCCGTGATGCCCGTAAGCTCCGTGATGTTTTTGGGGATCGGCTCGCCGGGGTTTACAAACGTGTTGAAAACTTCGAGCACTTCGCCGTTTTTGACCCGGACGGCGCCGATCTCGGTCAGATGGCAGTTGATCGGCGAAAGACCCGTCGTTTCCGTATCGAAAACGATCAGTTCGTCCTTTTCAAAATCAAAGCGGTCGTCGCCGAACGCGCATCTCGCGGCGTCGTCGACGTAGTATGCTTCCATACCGTAGAGCATTTTCACGCCGCTTCCCTTTGCGTTATCCTTGAGCAGCGGATACGCCTGCACGTTGCCGTGATCGGTGACGCCGATCGCGTTCCACCCCCACGCCTTCGACGTTTCGATGACCTGCTCCGGAAAAATGAGCGCGTCCATCGTCGAAAGGTTCGTGTGCAGATGAAGCTCGACGCGCTTTTCGGGCGCGTCGTCCGTTTTGGGAATCATTTTGATTTTCATGATCGCGTCGGGCATCAGAACGAGCTCGCCGTCGAATTTATCGAAGCGAACGCTTCCCTTCACGCAGAAGACGCTGCTGTACCACGTCACGACCTCCTGCACGCCGCGCCTGATCGTTCTGCCGGATTTGAGCAGTTTCTTGACGAAACCGCTCTCGTCTTCGGTCGGGATCACCATTTTGACGTTGATCGAGGAATCGTTGTCCGTGATGCCGATCGTCACACGATTTTTCGTGCCGTCACGCGTCTGATTGACGTCTACGCTGTTGACCTGTCCGAATACGCACACGTTCCGCATGGGTCTTACGAGTTCTCTGAGCGGCGTCGGCGCGCCGATCTCGAACGGCTCGCCGTAAACGAGCTCCGCGTCCGCGGTATCAAAGGTCATATTTCCGATCGTATAGACCGTTTCGGAGGATTTTTCGAAAACGGTTTCGCCGCCGCCCAGCGAGTGCACGAGCGTTTTAGGCGGCTCCTGCGGCTCGGCGGCAGTCTGATCCGCGCTCTTGTCGGACGGTAACGATCTTGCCTCTTTTACCGCCGTTTCTTTGTATTCAAGCAGCTCCTTGTCGCGCTGGCGGAAGAATTCTTCCCTTCCGGTGTCGAAATCCTGCATCGAGCGGAGTTCGACCTTCCTGACGAGATCGAATTCGCTGCGAATGATCCCTTCCATGATCTGCGGCGTTTTGCCGAGCGTGACGAGATTGACGCCCGCGCCGGAAAACGGGATCTCGACGACGGTCACGCCGTTTTCTTCGTAGAAACGGTAGGAGCCGAAAAATCCGTTCGCGACGATGCCCGTTCTGCACGTTTCCTTGATCACTTCGTGCATATAATCGTTTGTGAAAAGCTCCGCGGGATAATGCGGCAGAAGCCGCACGTTCGAGAGCTCGTACGCCCGGCGGATCTTTTCTTCGATCGCGTAAAGGTCGTCCTTCGGAATGATCCGCGAGCATTCGATATGGATCTCAAGCATCCGTAATTCCTTTGCGGAACGGATCTTGAAATCCGTGACGAAAGAAAGCAGCTCGCGCTCCTTATCGCTCGGTATGTACTTGGCAAATTTTTCGATAATCGTCATTTCGGGCGTTCCTCGGCGCTTACGCGCATTTTTACAGCTTATTGATTTCTTCGATCAAAAGATCGATCGCCTTTTCTTCCGGCACCTTCAGAACGGGTTTTCCCGCTTTGAAAAGGAGCATTTCGTGCTCGCCGCCGGCGATGCCGATATCGGCGTCCGACGCTTCGCCGGGGCCGTTGACGGCGCATCCCATGATCGCGACCTTGATGCGGTGCGTGACCGTCAATTCGTTTCTTCTCTTTTCAAATTCGTTTGCAAGACCGATAAGATCGACCTTCGTTCTGCCGCAGGTCGGGCAGGAAACGACGTCGACGAGGTCTTTTTCGTTCATATTGAGCGACGAGAGGATCTGCCTTGCGCTCTCGACTTCCCTTACGGGATCGTCCGTCAGGGAGACGCGGATCGTGTCGCCGATCCCTTCGGTGAGCGCGCTTCCGATGCCGATCGCGCCCTTGAGCGTGCCGCGCAGTCCGCCGCCCGCCTCGGTCACGCCGAGGTGGATCGGGTAATCGCACGCCTTCGCGACGATGCGGTTCGCTTCGAGCATTTTATAGACGTCCGACGACTTGATCGCGACGATGATCCGGTGAAAATCGAAGCGCTCGAGCAGACGGATATTCGAGATCGCGCTGTCCGCGAGCGCGTTGCCCGTAACGCCGCCGTATTTTTCCTTCATCGACTTCTGCAGAGACCCGCTGTTGACGCCGACGCGGATCGGGATATTTTTCTCGCGGCACTTGTCGGCGACCGCCTTGATATGCGAAAGATCACCGATATTGCCGGGGTTCACGCGGATCTTGTCGATCCCCGCGTCCGCAGAGGCGAGCGCGAGTCTGTAATCAAAGTGAATATCCGCGACGAGCGGGATTTTTACGCCCGCTTCCTTCAGTTTATAAATCGTTTTGACCGCGTCTTGATTCGGGATCGCCATACGCACGATATCGCAGCCCGCGTCTTCCAGTGCGCGGATCTGCGCAAGGGTCTTCTCAAAATCCTCGGTAGGCGTGTTGGTCATCGACTGCACGGCGATCGGGCAGGATCCGCCGATACGCACGCTTCCGATCGCGATTTCTTTCGATTTCCGTCTGATTTCGTTATAATTCATAGTTTCCTCGATTTTTCAGTGAAAAAGTCCGCGCACGTCCTTGAAGGCGATCACGACCATCAGAAGCAGTAAAAGAATAAGTCCCGCCGAATGGATCGCGCCTTCGACCTTCGCGGGCACGGGTCTGCCCGTGACGAGTTCCCAAAGCTGGAACACGAGCCGTCCGCCGTCAAGCGCCGGCAGCGGCAGAAGATTCGCAACGCCCAAATTGATCGAGATGAGCGCGACGAGATACAAAAACGAGGACATACTCGTTCTCGCCGCTTCGCCGATCACTTCGCCCGTTCCGATCGGTCCCGATACGGCATTGAGTCCGTATCTGCCCGTAACGAGCCCCCAGAGCGACTGCCAGACCATTTTCCCCGCGAGCCCGGTATAGGACGCGGTTTGCTTCAAAACCGTTCCGAAGGTCTTTTTGACGCGGAAGATCTTGAAATCCATATTGCCGTAGGAGATGCCGGATTCCGTTTCGGTCGCGAACGTCACGGGGATCTTCACTTCCTCGTAATCGCCGTGCTTTTCGACTTTTCCGTCTTCGTCCATCGTATATTTGCCGCGCAGAACGGTCAGCTCGCACTTTCCGTCCTCCGCTCTGAATATTTCGTACATAAGCCCCGTATAGGTGTCGACCTTCGCGCCGTTGACTTTCACGACCTCGTCCATCACCTGAAGTCCCGCCTCTTCGGATTTCGAGCCGTCGAGAAATTCGGCAACGACCGTGCCGCCGAGCACTTCGGACGTCGAGATGAACAAAAGCATGATGATGGCGCCGATCACGATATTGGTGACACCTCCGGCGATCGTCACGAGGATGCGCTGCCAGACGGGCTTCCGATAAAAAGGCTGTCGGCTTTCTCTGAACGCCGCCGCTTCTTCGGTCAACCGAGATACGGCGTCCGCTTCCGAATCGTTGAGCCCTTCGACGTCGCCGGTCTCGCCGTCCATACTGACGAAACCGCCGATCGGGAGAGCGCGGAAGGCGTATCGGATCCCCGTTTTTTTACTGACGCGGGAAAAGATCTGCGGACCCATTCCGATCGAGAATTCGTTGATGCGCACGCCGAACGCGCGCGCCGTCAGATAATGCCCGAATTCGTGGATAAAGATCAGAAAGCCGAAGACGAGGACGGTCAGAACAACTGTCCAGAGAACACTCATAGAATACTCCTCAAAAAAGCATTACGAAACGCCCGCAAGCGAGAGAAGCTTCGCTCTCGCGTCTTTTTCCGCAAAAACGATCTCCTCAAGCGTCGGGTTTTCCGTATTCTTATAAGTATGCAGAATTTCGCCCGTCAAATCCATGATTTCCGTAAATCCGATCTTTTTGTCGAGAAAAAGATTTACCGCCGTCTCGTTTGCGCCGTTGAGAACGGCGGGCAGGACGCCGCCCGCCTTCAGCGCGTAAGGCGCGAACGTCAGAGGCGTGAACACCTTCGGATCCGGCTCGAAAAACGTGAGCTTTCCGATCTTCGCGAGATCGAGCGCCGGCGTCTGCCCCTTGAGGCGATCCGGATAAGAAAGCGCGTACTGGATGCACATACGCATATCGGGAACGGCGAGCTGGGCGATCACGGCGCCGTCCGTATATTCGACCATCGAATGCACGATGCTCTCGCGGTGCACGACGACGTCGACTTTATCGGCGGGCATATCGAAAAGATACGCCGCCTCCATCATTTCAAAGCATTTGTTCGTCAGGGTCGCGCTGTCGATCGTGATCTTTCTGCCCATTTTCCACGTCGGGTGGGCAAGGGCGCGCTCGGGCGTGACGTCTTCAAGCATTTCGCGCGTATAGCCGAAGAACGGCCCGCCGGACGCCGTCAGAACGAGTTTCGAGACCTCCCCGCGCTTTCCGCTCTGGAGGCATTCGAAGATCGCGCAGTGCTCGCTGTCGATCGGCAGGAGCGAAACTCCCTTCTCTCTGACGAGACGCATGACGTATTCTCCCGCGCAGACCAGCGTTTCCTTGTTGGCAAGCGCTATATTCTTCCCGCATTCGATCGCCCGGACGGTCGGCAGGAGCCCCGCTCCGCCGATCACCGCGTTGACGACCGTATCGCAGGTAAGCTCCCCGATCATATCGAGAAGTCCCTTTTCGCCGGCGAATACGCGCACGTCAAGGTCTCTGACCCGATTTTTAAGATCTTTTGCCGCGTTTTCGTCCGTCAGAGCGGCAAAGCGCGGATGAAATTCGCGGATCTGCTTTTCAAGCAGCTCCGCGCTCGCGTTGGCGCTGAGCGCCTCCACCTCTATATGATGCAATGGGCCCACGTCGAGCGCCTGTGTGCCGATTGACCCCGTTGCGCCGAGGATCGCTATCTTTTTTTGAATCATTTTCTTATCGTTTTACGATCAGCCGAGTTTCGAAAAGAGCGGGAACGCCGTAAACACCGTGCTGACGATGAACGTCATCGGAGCCGTCGCGAGCACGCTGTCGAAGCGGTCGAGAATGCCGCCGTGACCGGGCATTATGCGGCTGTAATCCTTGATGCCGTAGGTGCGCTTGATCAGAGAGAAAATGAGATCGCCGACCATCGAAACGGCACTCAGGAAGAATCCCATGAACAAGAGTCCGAAGAAGTTGACGTGCACTTTGAAGATCACGCGCACGAAAACTCCGTAGAGCAGCATGAAGACGAGCGTCGAAAGAATCCCTCCGAGCGCGCCCTCCACCGTTTTGTTGGGGGAGACCTCGGGGATCAGCTTCGTCTTGCCGAAGAATTTGCCGAAGAAATATGCGCCGATATCACTGATCCACGCGCCGAGATACGGCAAAAGGTAGAGATAGACGCCGAACGGCACGTCGCGCAGATAGAGAAGGCAGCAGAAGCCGAGCTCGATATATACGACCGTAAAGACGAGCGCCGCCACCTGATCGAACGGCAGTTTGCCTTTGGAAAAGACCGCCGCCGCGACCGAGAAAAATACGTACAGTGCCGAGCAAAGGACGAACATCGTCATAAAGCCGTGTCCCATCGCCAGATGGCGGGAAAGGATCGGCGTCAGCACCGCGTACAAAAGCGACGCTGTGCACAGCGTCAATTTGCTCATCATTCTGCGGCAATGCACCATTTCGAGCACGCCGATCAGGGATACGATCACCGCGAACACGGTATAAGCCGCCGTGTGTGCGAAGATCAGAAATGGGATGAAGACGATGAACGCGACCAGTCCCGTGATGACTCTTGTTTTCATATCTGATTCAGCCTTTCACGCGGAAATGAAGGATCATTCCTCCAGAAGTCCGCCTTTTTTCCTTTTTCTTCTGTAAAATTCGAGGATTGCTTCGTCGAAATCCTCTTTTTTCATATCGGGCCACGTCTTCGGCGTGAAGTAGAATTCCGCGTACGCCGCCTGCCAGAGCAGGAAATTCGAAAGCCTCTGTTCCCCGCTCGTCCGGACGATCAGATCCGGCGGCGGAGACAGGCGCGTATAGAGGTGGTCTTCAAACGTCTCTTTGTCGACGGGGCCTTTCCCGAGCGCGATGCACTCGTTGACGGCTTTGAGGATCTCATCCTGCGCGCCGTAATTGACGGCGATGTTGAGGATGCGCGTTTTGTCCTTCGTCTCGTCCTCGAGCCGGATCATTTTCTCGCGCAGCGACGGGAGCAGCGGCGATTTGTCGCCCAAAAAGACGATTCGGACGTCGTTTTCCTTGAAATCACGTTCCGCTTCGTCGAGATAATCGTCGAGCAGTTTCATGATCGCGTCGACCTCATCCTTCGGTCTTGCCCAGTTTTCCGTCGAGAAGGCGTAAACGGTCATATACTGAAGGCCGATGTCGCGCATATAGTCTACGAGCCAGCGGAAGGTTTTGGCGCCCGCGCGATGGCCCATTTTGCGCGGCAGCCCGCGTTTTTTCGCCCACGTTCCGTTCCCGTCCATGATGAACGCGATGTGCCGGAGGCGTTCGTCGCAGCGGATCTCTTCTTTTTCCATACAGTTTTCCCCTCGGAAAATTTAATCGAAAAAACGACAATCGGGGCAGGCTGTCAAGCACTGCCCCTTGTAATCGTCCCGATCAGATGGACATGATGTCCTTCTTTTTCGCTTCGGTCACGGCGTCGATATTCTTGATATACTTGTCGGGCAGATCCTGAATGAGCTTTTCGGAAGTCTTCTGCTCGTCTTCGGTCATCGTACCCGCCTTCTTGTCGTTCTTGATCTGCTCGTTCGCGTCGCGGCGGAGGTTGCGCACGGCGACCTTCGCGCCTTCGCCCATTTTCTCGACCTGCTTCGAGAGATCGCGGCGGCGCTCCTCGGTCAGCTGCGGGAAAGAAAGTCTGATCGCCGAGCCGTCGTTCTGCGGCGTGATGCCGACGTCGGATGCGAGGATCGCTTTTTCGATCGCCTTCAGCAGCGATTTGTCCCACGGCTGGATCGAGAGCGTTCTCGCGTCCGTCGCCTTGATCTGCGCGACGTCCTTGATCTTCGTCGGCGTGCCGTAATAATCGACCGAAACGCGGTCGAGAACGGCTGCGCTCGCCTTGCCGACGCGAACGGTCGCAAGGTCGCTTTCGTAAACGGAGATCGTCTTCTTCATTTTTTCTTCATAGGGTTTGGTATCGATTTTCATTTTGCTTCTCCTTTGTAAAGTAACGTTCCGATATTCTGTCCCTCGGCGGCTCTTCCGATATTTTCGGGATCGTTCAGAGCGAACACGAGGATCTTCATACCGGTATCCGCGCAGAACGCGGCAGCGGTCAGGTCGATCGCCTTGAGCTGTTTATTCATGATCTCCTCGTAAGTGAGGGTTTCATACTTCTTTGCCGTCGGGTCCTTCTTGG
The DNA here is from genome assembly GCA_045616925.1 of Eubacteriales bacterium. Lineage (GTDB taxonomy): Bacteria > Bacillota > Clostridia > Oscillospirales > CAG-272 > JAZLHQ01. The sequence goes on from JAZLHQ010000209.1 coordinate 10,099, forward strand.
GATCCGCACTGTAAACGCCGTCGATGTTCTTCGCGAACAGTGCGGCGTCCGCCTCGATCTCGGAGGCGCGCAGGACTGCCGCCGTATCCGTCGAGAAGAAGGGGCATCCGCTTCCGCCCGCGAACAGAACGACCGTGCCGTTTTCAAGCTCTTCGATCGCGTCCTCCTTGCGGAAGGGTCTTGCGAACGCGGGCATCGGCTGTGCGCTCATCACGACCGCCTTCTGACCCGCTCTGATAAGCGCGTCCTGCATCGCGATGCAGTTGATCGTCGTCGCGAGCATTCCCATGTGATCCGCCTTGACGCGGTCCATACCGACGCCCTGACGCGCGCCTCTCCAGATGTTGCCGGCGCCGATCACGATGCCGACCTCCACGCCCTTTCTGACGCAGTTTGCGACCGCAAGCGCGACTTTATCGAGCATTTCATAGCTCAGAACGTCGTCCGAACCGGCGCTGAGCGCCTCTCCGGAGAGTTTGAGCAGAATTCTTTTGTTACCCATTGAGATCATACCTTTCCGCGGCACGGAAAACGCGTTCCGTCCGCTTCGATTTTTATATATTGTAACTTATTTTTCTCCGTTTGTAAATAGGTGCGGCGCTTTTTTAACAATATTTTCACACATTTCCTGCGAAAAGCAGCGCATTTTTCGCAAAGATCGTGAGAAATTTGCGCAAACCCCTTGCAAATATGCAGGCATTGTGTTACAATCAAATTGTAAAAATATACATTTTTCGCAAAGGAGTACCGCCATGAAAAAAATAATCATTCTGATTGCAGCCGTGATCGCTCTCGCGGGCGTCGTCACGGGCATTACGATCTTCGCGAACAACCCGAAAGTCGTCACGCTGAACAGCATCGAAGGCTTCCTCGGCGAGATCGAAGACCGCGAAGAGATCAAGCCGTTCGTGAGTATGATCCGCGAAGGCTCCGTCGCGTTTGAGGTCGCCGACGCCGAGGACGAAAACAATTTCGTCTCATCGGAAATCTTTTTCAGCCTCGACGACTCGCAGAAGCTCGCCGTTATGTTCAAGGATTTCACGATCAGCAACGACGAAATATCCATGAAAGCCGATATCTACGCCGGCTACGACTATATGTACGTCACCGAGGAAGACGTCCTCGACGGTACGTACGGTCTTGTCCGCGGCAAAATGGCGGAAAGCTTCGAGGATTCGATCTTCGCACCCGATTCCGGCAGCGAATACGAGATCCCCGAAGAAATCTACGACATCCTTCTGAAACTGTTCGAAACGTACGACGATACCGACGATCAGGGCGCCATCAAGGAAGGCAAGAAGATCGTCAAGCGCTATATCAAAGAATTCGAGAAGCTGCTCGGCAAGTATTCCGAATTTGAAAGCGTCAACGACGACGTCAAGCTCGGCGGAGAAAGCTTCGGCGCGCGCGTCATCACCGTCACGGTCACGCCCGAAACGGTTAAGAACGCGCTCGAGGAGCTTTTCAAGTACGTTGAAAAGGACAAGCAATTCAATAAATACTTCGTCAAGTACGCCGAAAAACTCGGCATCACTGAACTTGCGGACGAAGACGCCGACGATCTCTGGGACGATATGATCGACGCGTTTGAAGAACTCGTCGACGATTTCGATCCCGACGAGGTGGATTTCAAGCTCAAGATCAAAATCATCACCCCGAAAGCCTCTTCCGAACTCCTCGGTATGTCCGTAACCGTTTACGAAGGCAAAGACAAGGAAGAGCTGTTCTCCGCCGATTTCGGCAAAAAAGGATTCAAGAAGACCGACCGCATAACGATCGTTCTCGCGGAAGAGACGACCGTTGAATACAAGGTCTCCGAGAGCAGTTCCAAAGAGTACAAATCCTCGCTTTCCGTCGACGACGAAAAGGTCATGAGCTTCAAGTGGGACAAGAAAGCAGGCAAATATACGCTGAGACTCTACGAAGACGGCGATGAGATCGTCGTCAGCGGAAAATTCACCCACAAGTCCGGCAAGATGAGCATTTCCGTTGCGGAAATCAACGACGAGGAGCTCCCCGTTGAAGTGACCGTCACGATCAACGAAAAGGCGAAACTGCCGAAGAGAGTCGCAAAATCCGACGTCAAACTGATCACCGAGCTCACCGAAGACGACCTCGACGCGATCGCCGAAAATTTTGAAAAGCTGATCGACCGCGCCGAAGCAGTAATACCGGGATACGAGGGTGAGCCCGAACCCGATTACTATTGGTAATTTACAGGAGGCAATATTATGAACGCAAAAAGAATCCCGCAGGTCATTTACAAAGTGGCGGTCCCCGTCGCATTCATCGTGCTGGGCGCACTTCTGCTCTTCGTTCCCGCAATCCAATCCTCGATTTTCGTCTATCTGTTCGGCGCCGCGCTGATCATCAGCGGAGCGGCGGTCACCGTACAGTATTTCACGAGACAGCTTTACAAGACGCTCGCCTCGAACGATTTCACGTTCGGCGTGTTCATGACGATCCTCGGCGTCTGCATTCTGATCGGCGCCAAGAAGATCGCCGACAGCGTGACCGTTCTGCTCGGCGTGTGCCTCCTGCTCTCCGCGGTGATGAAGCTGCAGAGCGTGATCCAGTTCAAGCTTGCGGGCAGCAAGCTCTGGATCCCCGTTCTCGTCCTTTCCGTGGCGGTCGTCGCCTGCGCGATGGTCATCCTCATCGCGACGGAATGGGAAAAGAGAAACGTCTTCACGTACGTCACGATGATCGCGGACGGCGCGATCAGCATTTTCACCAATATTTTCCTGTACTTCATTCTGAAAAAGCGCTTCAAGGAATCCGCAAAATCCGAAGAAACGGCGCTTCCGCCGGTCGAGATCTGACCGATCAAGCGCGTCAAAACGGATGCCGGCCCCGAAAGGGGCGGCATCCGTTTTTTTGTTTTTCAAAAACCTCTTGACAAATCAAATACTTCGTGATACGATGTATATCGTCAAGAGAGGTATCGTGCAAACGCGCCGGAATACCGAATCTGACCGACTCTACGATCCGTAGAGTGCGCTCTACCGCGTCGCTTTGCAAAGGTAGAGCGCGCTTCGGGATCAGTAGGTTGACTAAAGACGGCGCCCGTGCCTATAATATAGGCGTCGGGCAAAAGCCGATCAAATCCGTGAAAGGACGCATTATGAAAAACATCCGCACTTCCGGAAAAACGACCGTTCCGGTCTTCTTTTCCGTCGACGACCGCTATGCGCCGTGCCTTGCCGCCGCGATCCGTTCGCTGACCGACAACGCGTCGGCAGATTACAATTACCACGTCCATATTCTGATCGACTCGCTTTCGGAGCGGAATATGAAAATGCTCTCTTCCTTATCGACCGGCAATACGGCGATCGAGTTCGTCAACGTCAGCCGCAAAATGGACGCGCTTGCAGGAAAGCTTCACCTGCGCGACTACTACACGCAGGCGACCTATTACCGCTTCTTCATCCCCGACCTTTTCCCGATGTACGGGCGCGGGATCTATCTCGACTGCGACGTCGTTCTGAACGACGACGCGGCGAAATTATATAACACCGATCTCAACGGCCGTTCCCTCGGCGCCGCGCGCGAGGAAGTGATGGAACGATACGACGTCTTCGGCAGATACTCGGAAAAATGCCTCGGGATCGACCGCACGCGCTATTTCAGCGCGGGCGTGCTTCTGATGGATCTCGACAAAATGCGCGAAAACGACCTCGAAGGGGCGTTCGCGAAGCTGCTCAAGAAGGTCAGGTACCGCGTGACGCAGGATCAGGACTATCTGAACGTCCTGCTCAAAGACGACGTTATGCTTTTCGGTACCGAATGGAACCGCACGGCGTTCCCGGACGTGCCCGAAAGCGCGCCCGCGTCGCTCGTTCACTATAAGATCAACTGGAAGCCGTGGCATTCGGACGGCGTGCGATACGGCGATCTTTTCTGGAAATACGCCGAAAAAACGCCCTATTACGACGAACTTTTGAAGATCAGAGCGTCCTATTCGGACGATGACCGCAGGCGCGACGAAACGGCGTTTGAGAATCTCAAAGCGCTCGCGCAGGAAGAAATCGAAGCGTACGAAACGGAGGAAAACGCATGAAAACGACGGAAAAATCGACCGAAAGGCTCGCGATCCTTCAAAAAATCGAAGAATACGAGAAGAACGGATTCTTCGACCGCGACGTCGAGAACGACCCGCCGACGATCCCTCTGAAGCCGGGGCAGGTCGATTATACGGGCAGAAAATTCGCAACGCGCGCAAAAACGCGCTTTGCGAACCGAGTTGCGCACGCATTTTTCGAGAAACAGATCCGAAAAGGCGCGCTCGTCATCAAGGAAGTGCGCGGAATCGAAAATTTTCTCGCCGTCAAAGAGAGCGGCGCGATGCTCACCTGCAACCATTTCAACGCCTTCGACAATTACGCCGTTTTCAAGGCGATCGAGAAGGAGCTGAAGCCGCACGATCTCTACAAAGTGATCCGCGAGGGCAATTATACCTCGTTCCCGGGGCTTTACGGCTTCTTTTTCCGCCACTGCAACACGCTCCCGCTCGCGAAAGATCTGCACGCGTACAAGGAATTCCGCGAGGGCGTCGACGAGCTTCTCAAACGCGGCGAAAAGATCCTCATTTACCCCGAGCAGGGAATGTGGTGGAATTACCGCAAGCCGCGTCCCTTGAAGCTCGGCGCTTTCCAACTCGCCTGCCGCGCGGGCATCCCCGTTCTTCCCTTCTTCATCACGATGGAGGACGGCGCAAACACGGATGAAAACGGCTTTCCTGTGCAAGCGTACACCGTCCATATCCTGCCCGCGATCACGCCCGAAAAGGACGTTACGGAACGCGAAAACGCGCGCCGGATGTGCGTTGAAAACTATGAAAAATGGAAGTCGGTTTACGAGGATTTCTACGGAGAAAAACTCGTCTATACGACGGATTCGGAGGTCAAGCCGTGTTCTATCTGACCGTGATCGCGCTGACGTGGATATTCTCTTCGCTCGCGGTGTATTTCTTCGGCGGGGACGGCAATTTCTTCGAAATCCTTCTGTGCTCTTTTTCGGGTATCGCCGCCGTGATCCTCTGGGACGGGCTCTGGGCGTTTCTCATCCGCAGAATGCCCGAAAAATGGTTTGAGCCGATGAAAAAATGCTTTTCGGTCGGCGAAAAAGAGATCGGATTTTACCGTTTTCTCAAGATCAAGAAATGGAAGCGCCTCGTGCCAGAGCTCGGCGGCTTCACGGGTTTTCACAAGGACAAGCTCGCCGACCCGCGCGACAAGGAGTACCTTGCGCGCTATCTGCTCGAGGCAAATTACGGCGTTCTGATCCACGTCGTCAACGCGCTTCTCGGATTTTCGATCCTGTTTCTGCCGTTTTTGTCGCTTCCTCTCGGCGTTCCGATCGTGATCGTCAACGCAATTCTTTCGCTTTTGCCAGCGATGATACTCCGATCCAACACGCCGGCGCTCCGCAGACTCTATTCGCGTGCAACGTCCGACAAGTTTGCAGTAAACAAGGAATAAGCGCCTCACTGCGCGATTCCGATATTTGATTTATGCAACTCTACGAATCGTAGAGTTGCATTTTTCAACTCTACGATTTGAAATCGAGCAGTATAGTCCGCAAACGCGAGCGTAGATTGACAAAACGGACGGTCGTCGGTATAATGAAGGCAAGCAAAAACAAAGGAGCAAACCATGTCCCTCAAAATCATCACCGACTCCGGCTGCGATCTCTCTCCCGCGTTCCTCGAAGGCCTCGGGATCGACTGTCTCGACCTCACTTTCCGCTTCGACAGAGAAGACCGCACCTATACGAATAACGATCTGACCGCCGCCGAATTCTACCGCAGGATGCGCGCGGAGCAAACGGTCAAGACCGCCGCCGCGAATCTCACGAAGATCTCGGAATTCTTCGAAAAGTCTCTGAAAACGGGCAGTGACGTCCTCTATATCGGCTTCTCGGGCTCGCTCAGCAGTTCCTTCGGCACGTCGAAGATCGTCGCGGATGAACTCGCAGAGGAATATCCCGATCAGAAGATCGTCGTGCTCGATTCCCTCTCGGCGTCGGCGGGATTCGGACTTCTGCTCTATCTGACCGCGAAAAAGCGTGACGAGGGCGCGGGCATCGACGAATGCGCCGCCTACGCCGAAGAGATCAGGCTCCGGATCTGCCATCTTTTCACGGTCGAAAATCTCAAATATCTGAAAGCGGGCGGACGGGTGAATCCCGCGGTCGCCTTCGTCGGCGACGTGCTCGGACTCAAGCCGCTCATGCACATGGACGACGAGGGACACCTCGTCACCGTCGGCAAGGCGCGCGGCAGACGCAAATCCCTCGAAGCGCTCGCGGACGCGTTCTTCGAAAAGGCGCTCGATCCCATGAACGGCGTCGTTTTCATCTCGCACGGCGATTCGCCCGACGACGCCGAAACGCTCTCCTTGATGATCAAAGAGCGCGGCGGCCCCGAAGTCCGGCTCATAACGGACATCGGACCCGTGATCGGCTCGCACAGCGGACCCGGCACGATCGCGATCTTCTTCCTCGGAAACGAAAGATAATTTTCCCGATAAATAAAACGGAAGGACGTTGTCCTTCCGTTTTATCGTTTGGATGATTTCAGTCGTCGAGCCGCGGGGTCAAAATCTCGCAGCCGGTTTCGGTGATCAGTACCGTGTGTTCGTAATGCGCCGCGGGCTTTTGGTCGCGCGTTCTGACCGTCCAGCCGTCGGGCATCACGTAGACGAACCGCTTGCCCGCCGTCAGCATCGGCTCGATGCAGATGGTCATACCGGGCTTCAGGATCGCTCCCTCTCCGGGGCGGCCGTAGTTCGGGACGTTCGGATCCTCGTGCATACTTCTGCCGATCCCGTGACCCGTCAGTTCGTGCACGACGCCGAGTCCGTGCAGTTTCGCGTACTGCTCGATCGCGAACGAGATATCGCCGACCCGGTTTCCGGGTCTTGCCATCTCGATGCCTTTATAGAGCGCCTTTTCGGTGTGCTTCATCAGATGCGCCTTTTCGTCGTCCACCCGGCCGACGGCGTACGTCCACGCGGCGTCGCCCTGATAACCGTCAAGCCCGATCACCATATCGACCGAAACGACGTCGCCCTCCTCGAATTTGCGCGCGGAGGGGATCCCGTGCACGACCGTGTCGTTGACACTGATGCAGAGCCCCGTCGGGTAGCCGCAGTAGCCGATGCAGGTCGGGATGCCGCCGAGATTGCGGATATACTGCTCGGCGAGTTTATTGAGTCCGCGCTCGGTCATTCCGGGCACGATCATCTTTTTCAGATACTGATGCGTCTTGCTGACAGCCATGCCGGCGGCACGCATTTTTTCAATCTCTTCGGGCGTTTTGATCGTGATCATTCTTCGTTTTTCCCTTCTTCCACAGGAATATGGACGCGGATGCCGTTGACCGTCACGGGGCCGTCCGCGCGGATCAGTACGTAGGGGATCCCGTTCAGTCTGCGCGTTTCGACGAGTCCGCTCTTGTCGGGATCGACCTTGATCGTGATCTCGGACGTTTCGATCGAAAGCTTTTTGAGATCGGTCAGATTCTGCGGCACGGTCTCGTAGCGCTCGCCGTATTCTTCTTTGAACGCTTCCTTCAATCCGAGCGCCTGCTTTTCGTCAACGCCGCAGGATTTAAGCAGATCCGAAACGCCGTCGGCGTCGAGGGTCAGCGTGTCGCGCTCGCGCATTTCCTTGTGTTCCTTGACCATTTCGATAAGCCCCGCCTGCAGATCGGCAACGGTCTCGAGGCTGCAGTCCTTGCCGACCTTGTCGGCGATGAGATCCGAGAACGTCTCCTTCTGCTTGACGGCGGGCGGCGGCACTTCGGTGTTGAAGATCGCCTTCGGGAAATCGTCCGACGCGTCGCGCACGTTTTTCGTATAGTAAAGCGCGTCGTAAATATTGGTCGTTCTGTTGTCAAAAGTCGGGAACATAAAGCCCGATTCCGGCATGGCGATCACGGAATTCGCGATCAGATTTCGGAAGGGATTCTCGCCGGGCGTGTAGCCGAGCGCCTGCTTCGTGAGCTTCACGGGGCAGACGGCGCAGAGAACGAACGAGAAAGTCTCCTCGGCCTCCCCGTCCTTGACGCCGTTCTTGCCGAAATGCGGCACGTCGTACGCTTCGAACGCGGTCAGGATCAGGAACTGATCGGGACACTGCACGTTCGGAACGGCTTTTTCGAGGAATTTGTCGAACGCAGCGTCGTCGGTAAGTCCGCTTCTTACAAGACTCGTGAGCAGTTTATGCTCGGGGCTGTCCTGCACCTGCCGGTTCGAGAACGCAATATCGATGAGATTCCTGCCGACGGCGCCGGAAAGCGTTCTTCTGAGAAGCTTCAGAAGTCCCGTCGTTTCGTCCTCGGTCATAAGACCCAGAGAGCGGTCGAATTTCGAGACGATCTCCTTTTTTTCGTTGACGAAGCATCCGCGGATGCGCGAGATGTTGTTTTTCTCGTAAGAGAGCGTTCTGCGGATCTCCGCTATTTCTTTTTCGTTCATACCTGTTCTCCCGCAATAAGAAATCACCCGCTTCTGCGGGTGATTTTTGGAGCAGATGACGGGAATCGAACCCGCGTGGTCAGCTTGGGAAGCTGAAGTTCTGCCATTGAACTACATCTGCATCCGCCGCTTTTGTATTGTAGCACACGGCGGTATTTTTGTCAAGCAGAAACGCCAACTTTTTTTCGTGCAAATGCGCGCGTTTACGACAGGCGAAGCCGGACTTCTCCGCTTACGAGTTCTTTTTCGTCGCCATTTTGGGTTCTGACGTGCAGATGCGCCTTGTCGTCGATTGCCCGGCAGACGGCGTCGTATTCGCCGTTTGCCGTCACGACGCGCACTTTTCTGCCGATGAGCATCGAGCGCTCCCGATACGTATTCATAAAATCTCCGGCGTTTTTTTCGTCGGAAAATTGCGCAAGGATCGCTTCGAGAAGCTTTTCGGGCGCGATCCCGACGCCCGTTTTCCGAAATACCGAAGACGCGATGCCGTTCAGTTCTTCCGGGAACTTTGTCTCTGAAAGATTCACGCCGACGCCGACGACGGCGCCCGTGATTGCGCCGGTTTCCGGATCGCCGACCGTTTCGCAGAGAATCCCCGCGATCTTTTCGGAGCCGATATAAAGATCGTTCACCCATTTGATCCCGGCGCGCTCTCCGATAAAGCCGTCGAGCGCCCGAAGGACCGAGACGGCGGAAAAAGGCGTCAGAAGCTCAAACGGTACGCGGATTTCGTCGAGCGAGAGGAACAGGCTCGCATAGAGTCCCCCCTCGGGCGACCAGAAGGATCTGCCGACCCTGCCCCTGCCCGCCGTCTGCCGGTCGGCGTAAACGGCGGTAAGATGAGCAAGACCGTCCTTCGCGGCGGTCTTCAGAAAAGTATTGGTCGAATCCGTTTCTCTCAAATGAATGATCTGCATGGTAATTTCCTTCGTCTTCCTATACGGAAATTATATCTTTTTTCAAAGTCTTTGTCAAGAAGATTTCCCGAAAGTCTTGTATTTTGCGTATTTTTGTGATAAAATGGCAATATTGAACGTATCAATAGGTGACTTGTATGAATTCCAAAAACGAAAACACGGGAAGAAATCTGCTCGGCAGCGCGATCCTGCTCGTAACGGCGATCATCTGGGGCAGCTCGTTCGTCGCGCAGACGAACGGCGCGCACATCGGATCCTTCACGTTTCAGGCGATCCGCACCGCGATGGCGGCGGCTTTCCTCTTTCCCGTTTCCCTTATCTGCGATCTTTTCCGTAAAACAAGAGGCACTTATCAAAAACCGACCAAAAAGGACAGGATCTTCCTTCTGACGGGCGGTCTCGTCTGCGGCTCTTTCCTCTTCGTCGCGATCAATCTGCAGCAGCTCGGCATCTTCGTCAACCTCGAGGGGAGCGCGGACGAAAACGCCGTCTCGGGAAAAGCGGCGTTCGTCACGGCGCTCTATATCCTGATCGTCCCGCTCTTCGGACTCTTCAAGAAGATCGTCCCGCCGGTCAAGGTGTGGTTCAGCGCCGCGATCAGCGTGCTCGCGCTCTATCTGCTCTGCGTCAAGGGCGGATTCACGATCATGACGGGCGACGTTCTGCTGATCCTCTGCGCGGCGGCGTTCTCTTTGCAGATCTGGGCGGTCGACAAATACGCCCCGAACATCGACGGCGTGAAATTATCCTGCATCCAGTTTACCCTCTGCGCGATTTTGTCGTCGGTCTTTATGTTCGCGCTCGAAAAGCCGGAACTTCCGGCGGTCCGCGATTCTCTCACGTCACTTCTCTATTCGGGCGTCGCGTCCGGCGGCGTTGCCTACACCTTGCAGATCATCGGGCAGAAATATACGAAGCCCGCGCTCGCTTCCCTCATCATGAGCTTTGAATCCGTCTTCGCCGTCCTCTTCGGCGCGCTGCTTCGCGGCGAGCGTCTGACGACGAACGAAGCCATCGGCTGCGTTCTGATGTTCTTGGCGATCCTTTTGTCGCAGCTTCCCGTCGAAAAGCTCTTTTCGCGCAAAAAAGCGGATCAGAACGCGTAAATTTTAACAATAATTTCAAAGTAATAAACAAAATCTTCACAACATTCCTGTATAATGGGTATAATATCGTTATATATGGGAGTTTCTCTTATGCTTTTGGATAGAATCAGCAAATTGTCCGGGCTGGAAGTACTTGTGTGGGCTTTGTTCATCGGGTGCGTGCTCGGCGCGTTCATGATCTTTTATCAGAAGCGCGTGATCGGTTCCTTCGTGCGCAAGCTTCTCAAGGAGGGCGCCGATTCGCCCGACAACGCGAAAAAGATCTCGGAGATCGGCTTTGCGAAAAATCCCTTCGTCAGAAGCGAATTGCGCCGCTCGGGTACCCTGCGCCGCATCGTCTGGGAAGTGGACGACAATATGCAGACGAGCGCCGAGGGCGTCACCTTCTCCGCGCGTGAAAAACCGCTCGACACCGAGACGGCGCGCTTCTTCATTCCCGAAGAAAACCGCATCCGCGCCGAGCTGCGCTATTCCGAAAAAGGAACGGACGTCTTTACGATCGTTCTGATGGTCATTCTCTTCCTCGCGATCGCGTACGCGGCACTGCTCGTGATCCCCTATATTCAAAATCTCTTGTCGGAACTGAAGGCGAGCGCCTGATTTCCGGCTTACCGTTTCGGAGGTAGCTCTTATGGTCAAAAAAATCAGTAAAAAACGCTTTTGGCTGATCGTCGCGATCGCGGCGGTCGCGATCGCGGTCGCCGCCGTTTTGGCGATCTGGCTTTCCGGATTCCGCGCGATCCGCTTTGCGACGACATCGCACGGCTCGATCCGTTTCGTCGGCAAGGTCGACAGATCCAAAAAGCCTTACGACGGCAAGGTCTACTTTGCGGACGGTCTGACCGCGACGCTCGAAAAAGGAAATCATCTTTCCTATTCGGACGGAAGCGATTACGTCGGAGAGCTTGATTCCCTGCTCGCCAACGGAGAGGGAAAAATGTCGTATTCGAACGGCGACGTCTACGAAGGAACGTTTTCCTACGGCAATCCCGAAGGAAACGGCAAATACGTCTACGCCTGCGGTGACGTTTACGTCGGCTCTTTCGCGAACGGCTGCAAGAACGGCGTCGGCACCTATACGTGGGCCGCTTCCGACGGGGAGAGATCCGACGTGTATCAGGGCTCTTACGTCAACGACCGCAGAGAAGGCAAAGGCGTGTATACCTGGGCAAACGGAGCCGTCTACGACGGAACGTATATGGAAGACGCCAAGCACGGCACCGGCAAGATGACCTTTCCGGGCGGCGACGTCTACGAGGGCGACTTCGAATACGATTACCGCACCGGCATCGGCACCTACACGTGGGCGAACGGCGAATACTACGTCGGCGAATTCTACCGCAATCAGATCACCGGTATGGGAACGCTCTACTGGATCGCGGACGGCGTCCAGCACGACTACACCGGCTATTTCGAGAACGGTCAGATCGTGACGGTCAACAAATAAATCAAGCCGCAAGGCTCGATCATATAATTTTTATTTCAGGAGAGTGCTTTTTGTACAAGTACGACGCATTGGAGATTGTGGGCTGACCGGGAGGTTTGCCGCAATTGAAAACCTCCCGCGCAAGCATTGCAGTCAACAACATTCAGGAGGTAAATTATGAATACAAATGACTATACGATCCGTTTGGAAAAAGAAGAAGAACAAAGAGAAATCGAAAATCTGATCCGTGAGGCTTTCTGGAACGTCTATCATCCCGGCTGCAGCGAACATTTCGTCATGCACATTCTGCGAAATGATCCCGCGTTCGTCAAGGAACTCAACTTCGTGATGGAAAAGGATGGAAGACCGATCGGGCAGAACGTTTTCGCAAGGACCGTCATCGAGGCGGACGACGGCAGGGTGATCCCCGTACTGATGATGGGGCCGATCTGCATAACGCCCGAGCTTAAACGCCGCGGATACGGCAAAAAGCTCCTCGACTATTCCCTTGAGAAAGCGACGGAACTCGGTTTCGGCGCCGTTTTGTTCGAAGGAAACATCGGATTTTACGGCAAGAGCGGATTCGACTACGCGAACAAATTCGGGATCTTTTATCACGATATGCCGCGCGGAAGCGATCAGCACTTCTTTATTTGCAAAGAATTGATCCCCGGCTATCTTGAAGGCGTTACGGGTACTTACCAGACGCCTAAGGTGTATTACGTCAGCGAAGCCGACGTGGAAAATTTCGACAAGGATTTTCCGCCGAAGGTCAAACTGAAGCTGCCGGGTCAACTGAACTGAACGGCAAAACGGTTGGAGAGGTTTCCTCTCCAACCGTTTTTCATTTTGCACGTACCTCGAGAACGATCGCGGAAGCGTCGTCCGAGCCGTCGGATCTCGAAACGATTTGCTCGGCAAATTCCTTCGGCGAAAGACCGGCGTCTGCAAGCTCCGCGATCAGAAGGGCGGCGTTTTCTTCGCCGACGCCGTCGCTGAACATGACGATCCGGTCGCCGCTCTGCACGGAAAAATCGATCGTTTTGGCGTTGATCTCGCGCGTGATCCCGAGCGGGAGGCTCGTCGCCTCCATTTTGTAGGAGGCGCCCGCGCGCAAAAGATAGGACGGGCAGGCGCCGCTTTTGGCGAATTCCGCCTTTCCCGTGTGGGTGTCGATCTCAAGAAGATCGACGGTCGCGTGACATTCGTCCGCGCGTGCGCGGATAAAATCGGACAAAAGCCGCAGGGTCACGTACTTCGAATTGCCCGCCTTCAGCATTTTTTCGAGAAAAACGGCGGCGATACGCGCCGATACGGCGGCTTCCCTTCCGCTGCCCATACCGTCCGAAATGAGCGCGAACGCGCTTCCCAAAGGGGAGCTGAAAACGCCCGAGACGTCGCCCGAAACGCTTTCCCCGCTCTTCGCCGCGGTGCTTGCAAATCCCGTCACCTCAAAGTGCGGGAGCGTCTCGAACTGCAATGTGCCGACGCCGTCCGTGAACGAAAATTTCGGCTCCGACACGGGCGTCCCGACCGCTTTC
>JAZLHQ010000210.1:0-4726 GCA_045616925.1 Eubacteriales bacterium
CCCTTCATCAATACTTTTTCGGACATGATTTCACAACCTTTCTGTTATTTACCTATTCAGCGTTCAACGGTGATGATGCAGTCGGGGCACATCATCGCGCAGGAAGCGCAGCCGACGCACGCATTTTCATCCGTGATCGTCGCGGGGTGATGCCCCTTTTTATTGATCAGTTCTTTGGAGATCGTTAAAAGGTGTTTCGGGCAGGCGTCAACGCACAGTCCGCATCCTTTGCACTTATCCGTGTCAAATGTCAGTTTTGCCATATTTATGCCTTTCCTTTCCGACGGTGTAAACACCGGTTTTTACGGTTAAAATTTCGGCTGCAGGTGCAGCGGGAAGAGATCCGGGATCTTCCCTTTCAGTTCATCATAGAGTTTTTCGTGGACGGCGGTCATCACGAGCGGAAGTCCCGTCTTTTCGGAGATCTCGGCTGCGTATTTCATCGAATCGAGCACCGTTTGGGCGTCCGTCTCTTCTCCGAGATTGGAATTATTGACGATTCCCGTGAACGGGATATGCCCCGCCGCCTCGATCTCGTGCATCACTTCGATCGTATCGTCCGCCGTTTTCGTCAGCGGTCGGTAGCAGTTCACGACGAGGAGCATTTCGTAATCGTTCTCCTCTTTGATCGCCGGAGCGATCCTTCCGAGTGCGAGCGCGCCGCGGTGCTCCCCGCCGATATCCATGATCACGTTGAGGCTCTTATCGTCAACGATCGCGTACATATCCTGCGGGAGCGCGGGAATGTCGAGGTTCGTGTTCGCGTAGTCCGAGCAGATGAGTCTGATGCCCGCATGCGCGAACTCCCCGCTGCTGTCCTTCGAGCGGAAGTACGGATTGACGATGTCAAGATCCGCGACCGCGACTTTATCGTTCGTTTTGCGGCGAAGGAGCGCGAGATTAACGGCAATATTGGTCTTTCCGCTGCCGTAATGTCCGCAAAGAAGCGTAATTCTTTTCTGATTCATCCGGCGCCTCAGAGCTTATTGCGCATGATCTTCCCGCTGACCGTTTTCGGAAGTTCCGTTTTGAATTCCACGATCCTCGGATATTTATAGGGTGCCGTATGCTTTTTGACGTAGTCCTGAATTTCTTTCTTCAGCTCGTCGGTTCCTTCCGTTCCCTTCACGAGCACGATGCTTGCCTTGACGATCTGACCTCTGACCTCGTCGGGCACGGCGGATACGCCGCATTCGAGCACGTAAGGCAGCTCCATAATGACGCTTTCGATCTCGAACGGTCCGATGCGGTAACCGGAGGATTTGATGACGTCGTCAACGCGTCCGACGTACCAGTAGTAGCCGTCCTCGTCGCGCCACGCGGTATCGCCCGTGTGGTAGAAGCCGTCCTTCCACGTCTGCGCGGTCTTTTCGGGATCGTTATAGTAGCAGATCGCGAGTCCGCAGGGCGTTCCCTTGTCGATCTTAACGACGATCTCTCCCGTTTCACCCGTCGGAACCGAATTGCCGTTCTCGTCCACGACGTCGACGTCGTAGATCGGCGCGGGCTTGCCCATCGAGCCGATCTTATGCGGCGCACCGATGAGGTTGCCGATGATCATCGTGCTTTCGGACTGTCCGAAGCCTTCCATAATATGAAGTCCCGTCGCCTTTTCGAAGAGGCGGTAGACCTCGGGATTCAGCGCTTCGCCTGCCGTCGTCATGTGCTTGACGCTCGAAAGATCGTACTTGGAAATATCCTCGCGGATCATCATTCTGAGCATCGTCGGAGGCGCGCAGAAGGTCGTGATCTGATATTTTGCGAACATCGGCAAGATCTCGGACGCGTCGAAGCGGTCGAAATCGTAGACGAAGGTCGCCGCTTCGCAGAGCCACTGTCCGTAAAGCTTACCCCACATCGCCTTTGCCCAGCCGGTGTCGGAAATCGTGAAGTGGAGTCCGTCCGGATCCACGCAGTGCCAGTATTTGGCGGTGTGGAAGTGTCCGAGCGGGTATTTATAGGTATGCGCCGCGATCTTCGGATAACCGGACGTTCCCGACGTGAAATACATCAGCATCAGATCGTCGCCGCCGGCGCTTTCTTCGGTCTTATAGTAATGCGCGCTGTAAAGCGGATATTCCTCGTCAAACGATCTCCACCCTTCGCGGGTACCGTTGACGATGATCTTATGGCGAAGAGACGGACATTTCGCCGCCGCAAGCTCCGCCTGACGTGCGGTATCGCCGTCTGCCGTGCAGATGATCGCCGTAACGCCAGCCGCGTTGAAGCGGTATTCAAAATCGTGCTCGAGCAGCTGATTGACCGCGGGGATCGCGATCGCGCCGAGTTTATTGAGACCGAGCATCGCGAACCAGAACTGATAGTGACGCTTGAGAACGAGCATCACGCGGTCGCCCTTCTTGATGCCGAGCGACTTGAAGTAGTTCGCGCATTGCGCGGACGCACGCTTCATATCGTTGAAGGTAAAGCGTCTGACCTCCTTGTCCTTCGAGACGTGGAGCATCGCGAGTTTTTCCGGCTCGCGTCTCGCGAGCGTATCGACGAGGTCGAACGCAAAGTTGAACTTATCGATATTCTTGAACTTGATCGAGGTCGGGGTACCGTTTTCGTTCTCCTCGACGTCGATATAATCGTGCCAGACGCGCTCGTGCTCGTCCTTGCGGATCGAGCGCGCGCCGGGAATCTCGGGTGTTGCGGAGAGTTCGGGGATCGGCTCGCCCGTCGGATTCAGAACGATCGCGTAGAAAAGGCAGTCCGTACCGCCGACGGCGATCATTCCGTGGGGAGTGCCGCTGTCGTAATAAATGCTGTCGCCGGGGCCGAGGATCTCTTTATGCGATCCGACCTGCACTTTGAGGCTGCCGGAAATGACGATGTCGCATTCCTGACCGGCGTGCGTCGTCAGTTCGATGTCCCTGTGCTGTGCTTCCTCGCTGTACGTGCTGCAGACGTAAAGCGGCTCCGCGATACGGTTCTGGAAAGCGGACGCCAGGTTATAGTAAACCATTCCGTGCGCCTGCTCGATGCGCTGCCCCGCTCCGTTTCTCGTGACGGTATAGGATTTCAGCGTCGGGCTGACGCCTTCGATGATCTCCGTGACGTCGACGCCGAACGCGAGCGCGCAGCGGTACAGGAACGCGAAGTTCAGATCGCTTTCGCCGTTTTCGCAGCGCAGATATTCTTCGACGGAAACGTCCGTCTTCTTTGCCATTTCCTCGGGGGTGAATCTTGTGATCTCACGCAGTTCCTTGATTCGCTGCGCCATCTGGAGGATCTTCAGATCAAGACCGCTGAATTGTTGCATGATTTTCTCTCTTTCTGATCGTTATCAGAGTTTATTTCTTTGAATCTTACCGTTGACGGTCTTCGGAAGCTCCGTCTTGAATTCCACGATTCTCGGATATTTATAGGGCGCCGTATGTTTCTTGACGTAATCCTGAATCTCTTTCTTTAGAGCGTCGCTCGGTTCCTTGCCCTTGACGAGCACGATGCTTGCCTTGACGACCTGCCCTCTGACCTCGTCGGGCGCCGCGGAGACGCCGCATTCGAGCACGTAAGGCAGTTCCATAATGACGCTCTCGATCTCGAACGGTCCGATGCGGTAGCCGGAGGATTTGATGACGTCGTCGACTCTGCCGACGTACCAGAAGAATCCGTCCTCGTCGCGCCAAGCGGAGTCGCCCGTGTGATAGAATCCGTCGTGCCAGACCTCCGCCGTACGCTCGGGATCGCCGTAGTATCCGCAGAAGAGACCGCAGGGGGTCTTTTTGTCCGTTCTGACGACGATCTCGCCCGGTTCGCCGTCCGCGACGGGCTCGCCGTCCGCGTTCACGAGGTCGATATCGTAAAGCGGTACGGGTTTACCCATCGAGCCGAGCTTGTGCGGGCATCCGCGCAGGTTGGCGATCGCGAGGGTCATTTCGGTCTGTCCGAAGCCTTCCATAATGTGGAGCCCCGTCGCCTTTTCGAACTGACGGTAGACCTCGGGGTTGAGGGCTTCGCCCGCAGACGTCATGTGGCGCACGCTCGAAAGATCGTATTTCGAAATGTCCTCTTTGATCATCATCCGAAGGATCGTCGGAGGCGCGCAGAAGGTCGTGATCTTGTATTTTGCGAACATCGGCAGGACGTCCGACGCGTCGAAGCGCTTGAAATCGTACGTAAAGACCGCGCCTTCGCAGAGCCACTGTCCGTAAAGCTTGCCCCAAAGCGCTTTGCCCCAGCCCGTATCGGAGATCGTGAAGTGGATCCCGTCGGGGTCGACGCCGTGCCAGTATTTCGCTGTGATGTAGTGTCCGAGCGGGTATTTGTAGCTGTGCTGCGCGATCTTCGGGTAGCCGGACGTACCGGACGTGAAGAACATCAGCATCGGATCGTCCCCGCAGGGAGTATCGGAAGATCTGTAAAAATGTGCGCTGTAAAGGCCGTATTCCTCGTCGAAATTGCGCCAGCCCTCGCGGCTTCCGCCGACGAGGATCTTATTCCTCAAAGTGACGGATCCCGCAGACGCGAGATCGACCTGATCTGCGACGCCGTCTTCGCCCGTGCATACGATCGCGGATACGCCCGCCGCGTTGAAGCGGTATTCGAAATCGTGCGCCTGCAGCTGCGAGGTCGCGGGGATCGCGATCGCGCCGAGCTTATGGAGCGCGAGGATCGCGAACCAGAACTGATAGTGGCGCTTGAGAACGAGCATCACGCGGTCGCCCTTTTTGATGCCGATCGACTTGAAATAGTTCGCGCACTGCGCCGATCCGCGCTTCAT